>DOVG01000008.1 GCA_003520205.1 Lachnospiraceae bacterium | reverse complement strand
CTGATTATGTAGTTACAGAGGCTGGATTTGGTGCAGATCTGGGAGCAGAGAAGTTCCTTGATATTAAATGTCGTATGGCAGGGCTTAAGCCGGATGCAGTTGTACTTGTTGCTACAGCCAGAGCACTTAAATATAACGGTGGAATTCCTAAAGACGAACTGTCAAATGAAAATGTTGAGGCACTTAAGAAGGGAATCGTTAATCTCGGAAAACATATCGAGAATCTTCAGAAATACAACGTTCCAGTAGTAGTTACTATAAATAAATTTGTATCTGATACAGATGCAGAGGTTGAGGCTATAAGAGAATTTGTTCAGGATAAAGGCTGTCGCTTTGCTGTTTCTGATGTATGGGGACAGGGCGGACAAGGTGGTCTTGATCTTGCAAAAGAAGTATTTGAAGCTGTAGAAGAAGGAAGTCCTGAATTTAAGTTCTTATACGATGATGCTCTTTCTCTGACAGAGAAGATTGAGAAAGTTGCAACAGAGATATATGGTGCTGATGGTGTTGATTATACAACAGAAGCTATGAATGCAATCAAGAGAGCTGAGTCGCTTGGATTCGGTAAGATGCCTGTATGTATGGCTAAAACACAGTATTCTCTTTCTGATGATCAGAAGCTTCTTGGTCGTCCGACAGGATACAGAATAAATATAAGAGAAGCATATGTATCTGCAGGAGCCGGTTTCCTTGTAGCTATAGCCGGTTCTATAATGACTATGCCAGGTCTTCCGAAGAGCCCAGCGGCAGAGCGTATAGATGTATATGAAGATGGGACCATTGTGGGACTATTCTAAATTTTGATATTTACGCGACGAGCATAATTTAGCTCGTACGATAGAATATAAAAAAAATAAAATAATTAACAAGGAGATATAATGGCTGAGATTATTGATGGTAAGAAGATATCTACCGAATTAAAAGACGAAGTAAAGGAGAAGGTTACTGCATTAAAGGAGAAGGGGATTGATGTAACTCTTGCAGTGATTCTGGTGGGGAATGATCCTGCATCTACGGTGTATGTTGGGAATAAGAAAAAGGCATGTGAGTATACGGGGATTATTTCGAAGTCTTTTGAACTTCCGGAGGAAACAACTGAGGAAGAGCTTCTTAAGCTTATCGATGAACTGAATAAGGATGAGGCTGTTAATGGTATACTAGTTCAGCTTCCGCTTCCAAAGCATATAGATGAGGATAAAGTCATCAGAAGTATAAATCCTGATAAGGATGTTGATGGTTTCCATCCTGAAAGTGTAGGAAGACTTAGCATAGGTGCACCAGGTTTCGTGTCCTGCACACCTGCAGGTATTATTCATCTTCTGAAGAGAAGTAACACTAAGCTGGATGGAGCAAATGTGGTAGTTGTTGGAAGAAGTAACATAGTTGGTAAGCCGATGGCTATGCTTCTTCTTAGAGAAAATGCAACTGTTACTATATGTCATTCCCATACTCAAAATCTTAAAGAAGTATGTAAAAAGGCAGATGTACTGGTTGTTGCTATAGGACAGCCTAAGTTTATTGATGCTGAATATATCAAGGAAGGTGCTACAGTAATAGATGTTGGTATACACAGAATAGATGGAACCAAGAAACTCTGTGGTGATGTTGATTACGAAAGTGCTGAGAAAGTAGCAGGTAAGATAACTCCTGTTCCTGGTGGCGTCGGTCCGATGACTATAGCAAGTCTCATCAATAACTGTTATGAGGCTGCACTTATGCAAAATGGAATTATGTAGAATTGACTTATGTAGATTTTAGTCTTAGTTTACATAATGTTTATAGGCTTTTGTTATGGATGTTGGAGAAAAACTGGAACAATTAAAGAATCTTTCAATGGCTGATAAAGCTTTAAAGAAGAGTCTTCTTGCTACTAAGCAGTCTACAGCGCCTCTTTCGGATTTTTGCAGAGTTGCCAGACAGGTGGGAGTGGAGCTGTATGAGATGGATGTTGTTGCCTTTGGAGAAGATTCTTATGCGGCTATGCGACGAAGTACCAATGGTGGAGGAGAGAATGCTCCGCTTCTGAAATGGGAAAATGATGCATACGAGATGTTCATGGCAGAGCTGGAGATGATATAAATGATTAATATAGCTTTAATAACGCTTGGTTGTGATAAAAATACAGCTGACAGTGAAAGAATGCTGGGCCTTCTTATGAAAGAAGGCTTTAATCTTGTAACAGATATAGAAGAAGCAGATGTTGCGGTAGTTAATACCTGCTGTTTTATTCAGGCGGCAACTCAGGAGAGCATAGATAAACTGCTTGAGCTTTCTGAGTACAAGAAAGGACGACTAAAATATCTTATATGCAGCGGTTGTATGGCGCAGCGTTATAAGGATGAAATAGTTGATGAACTTCCGGAAGTAGATGCATTTATCGGAACAATGAGTCTGGATAGTATAGTTGAAGTAGTAAATGAGCTGACAGCGAGATCATCTGATAATAGTGAGGATACTGCTTCAAATAGTAAAAAAACTTCCACAAGGTCAGATGTTATAAAAAGATATGAAGAGCTCGATACGCCTTATCCGAACAGGGATGTGATAGAAAGAGTTGTTACAGAAAGACCATATCTTGAATATCTGAAAATAGCAGATGGCTGTGATAAAAGATGTACTTATTGTTCGATACCTTATTTCAAAGGAAAGTACAAAAGCATTCCTATGGAAGATGTAATAGAGGAAGCGAAAGTTCTTGCAGCTTCAGGTGTAAAGGAGCTTATACTTGTGGCACAGGAAACTACCTGTTATGGTATTGACCTTTACGAAGAAAAAAGACTTCATATACTTCTCCGGGAGCTGTCTAAGATAGATGGTATAGAATGGATAAGGCTGCTCTATGCTTATCCGGAAGAGATATATCCAGAGTTGATAGAGGAAATCAAAACAAATCCAAAGGTTCTTCATTATATAGATATGCCTATACAGCATACAGAAGATAACATACTTCGCAGAATGGCAAGAAGAATAGATAATGAAGGAATCAAGAGGGTTGTAAAGAATATAAGAGAAAGCATACCGGATATGGTTATACGTTCCACCATCATTACCGGATTTCCTGGCGAAACAGATGAAGAGCATAAAGCGCTTCTTGATACATTGAAAGAATTAAAACTTCAGCATGTTGGCGTATTTGCTTATTCTCAGGAGGATGGTACTCCTGCAGCGGATTTTCCTGATCAGGTAGATGATG
>DOVG01000047.1:510-6178 GCA_003520205.1 Lachnospiraceae bacterium | reverse complement strand
CCTTTTAACACCATATGACATACGGATTGCTCCATTTCTTACGAAATTCTCGCAATCCTAGAAACACTCAGAAACCGCTAGTTTTCTACGAACAGAGTACTTTGTACTCTGTATCGGGCAGTCGTCAAACTATATCAATTATGCAAGCATATTGATATAGTTTTCCTCGTTGCCATCGTAAACTGCTATTTCCTCGTGTTTCATCGTGTCATAAGGTCAAGCTGCTTTTCCTGCAAGCAGGAACGCAGTTTGACTTTTGACACTTATGTCTCATATATTCTTTAACATCCATAAGAGAGTCAAGTATCACAGAAGCCTTGCTTCTCATCTCATCATCCGGCTTCAGCATATCCGGAACCATAAATGAAAACATACCGGCCGCACTTGCCGCTCTTATTCCATTATACGAATCCTCTATAACGATGCATGAATCAGGCGCTACCCCAAGACACTCAGCAGCTTTCAGGAATATATCAGGATTTGGCTTACTTCTTTCAACCATATCACCACATATAATCTCATCAAAGAAATCAAGAAACTTTGCCTGAGCAAGCTCTTTTTTTACACTTTCTTTTTTTGTCGAAGATGCAATCGCTACTTTGTATCCTTCACCTTTTAGATAGGTAAGCAGTTCTCTCACTCCAGGCTTTATAGGAAGTCTCTCATCAAATCTTGCCCTGAAAAGCTCGTCCACCTCTCCTCTGAAGCTGTCCAGTGGAAAATCATCCCCAAACACTTCATACATTATCCTGGCAGAAGCTTCACTTGTAATACCTATACATCTGAAGCACGCCTCCTCAACATGCTCCAGCTCGTACTTCTCACCTATTTCAACGCAGCAGTCAAGGTACAGCTTCTCTGTATCAAAGATTACTCCGTCCATGTCAAATATTACTGCTTTAAAATCTTTCATTTATGCTTTCTCCTGTATATCCTTGAAGTGAAAACTCTTCTTTCCGGTTGCATAGTCTCCTACTATCTGTCCATTTCCGCATAGTCTGTATTTGTATGTAACAAGTCCTTCAAGTCCTACAGGTCCTCTCGCATGAATCTTGCTGGTACTGATTCCTACTTCTGCTCCAAATCCATATCTGAAGCCGTCTGCAAATCTTGTGGAACAATTGCGGTATACTCCTGCTGAGTCAACAAGCTGAAGGAATCTTTCGGCTGTATCATCATTTTCTGTGATGATACTGTCTGTATGGTGAGAACCTCTTGTATTTATATGTTCTATCGCCTCGTCTACTCCGCTAACAAGTTTTGCAGAAACTATTAATGCAAGATATTCCTTAAATTCTGATTCATCTATAGTCTCATAATCTTTATTCTCAGAAGTATCCGAAATACTGTCCTTATTCTTATCAAGGATATCTGTTACTTCTCTGGTTCCCCTCAGCTTTACGCCATTTGCTTTAAGAGCTTCGGCAAGCTTTGGAACAAACTCCTCTGCTATATCTCTATGAATAAGAATTGTCTCTACCGCATTGCAGGCAGCAGTATACTGTATCTTTGCATCTACAATAACAGGAATGGCTTTTTCAAAATCCGCATCCTTATCTACATATATGTGACAGATACCATCTGCATGTCCCATTACCGGTATACGGGTATTATTCATGATGTACTGTACAAACTGATTAGACCCACGAGGGATAAGGAGATCCACCAGACCATCACAAGTAAGAAGTTCATCTATCTCGTTATGCTGTTCAACCTGCAACATACAGCCTTCAGGCAGTCCTGCCTCTATAACTGCAGCATATATAATCTCAAAGAGTATCCTGTTTGTATATGTAGTTTCTTTTCCTCCCTTCAGAACCGGACAGTTGCCGCTTCTGATACAAAGTGAAGATATCTGAACAAGCGCGTCAGGACGAGCTTCGAAGATAACTCCGATAACTCCGATAGGTGTAGTAATTCTTGTAAGTCTTAAATCTTCATCCAGCTCCCTGTCCAGTGTCACTTTACCGATAGGATCTTCAAGTGTAATAAGCTGATTGATTCCAGCCACAACATCCTTTAGTTTTCCTTCATTGAACTTAAGTCTCTTGACTATCTGATCAGCAACTCCATTTTCTGCAGCCGCCTCCAGATCCTTCTGATTCTCTGCAAATATCTCAGCCTGTCTCTCCTGAAGTCTTTCTGCAACAAGCTTTAAGGCTGCACATCTTGTTTCATTACTTGTAGCTGCAACGAGAGGTGCAACTGATTTCATTTTTCTTACTTCATCTCTTACTACCATTTTCCTACCTCATTACATTTTCTCTAAGAATGGAGCGATTCCATCATGATTATTATCTTCTTCTGTTATTACATCTGCCGCTTTCTTTATCTTGTCGTCACCATTAATCATAGCTATACCGAGTCCTGCTGCCGCCACCATAGATGAATCATTGTCTGCATCTCCTGCCGCCATAGTATTTTCAGGTTTTATACCAAGATAATCAGAAAGCCATTTTAATGCGCTGCCCTTGCCTGAGCCCTTGGGAATCAGTTCGAGATAGTATTCATTTGAATACATAAGATCCAGACTGTCACCATAGAGTCTTTCTATCTCTTTTCTAAATCCCTCCTGTTTTTCATGATCATGAAGTTCTATACATATCATCTTACAGAGCGGCTTATCCATAAAAGGGCCTATATCATCTGCTACAATAACCGGAGTTTTTATAACTCTTCTATAATACTCAATGCACTCATTATAGGCAACTGTAAGAATAAAATCATCATTATATGTATGAACATGTATCCCCCAGTCCTTTGCTATTTTCAGAATTTCCTGTCCCATCTTAACATCTATACCGGTACGATACACGGTTTTCTTATTATCTACATCGTATATCTGACCGCCATTAAATGCTATAACAAAGCTTCCTGCGAGCTTCACACCAAGTCCATCATAAACAGCCTTTGCGCTGTTTATATCTCTTCCAGTGCATATTCCAAATACATTTCCACGGGATACATACTCTATCAGAGCCTTCATAGTACGAGGAGTGATTACCTTCTTATCATTTAGAATGGTTCCATCCAAATCAGTTAGAAATAATTTTTTTGTATTACTCATATTTTCTACTTCCTCATATTTCATGGTATCTTATTTTTGACACTTATGTCATGATACAACATTATATTATTTTTTGCATCCTAAAAAGGTAACAATTCACATATACTGCGAACTGTTACCTTTTATTTTTTTCTCTTTTATATATATCACTCTTCTGTTATCATCTCAACCGGCTTCAGGCTTCTTACCTTAAGTCCTGCTAATGCTGATGTAAGAATTGCTATTACGACAATTCCTGCCACTACAATTATTAAATAGTGTGGAAGAATATTAAATGGTATATTCTTCATTACAAACAGTGAAAATACAGCTTTACATACGTTTCTTCCTGCAACAGGCGACAGAAGCGCACCAATTATTGCTCCTGTTAGAACAGCCGGCATATTTGAAAGCATTATCTGTGAGATAAGATTCGAGCTTGTCTGTCCAAGTGCCTTACTTATTCCCATTCCTCTCCACTCACGACTTATCTTTGCCCTTATTACCAGAGATTCTACAAAAATAACCACAAGTATAGTTACTATAACTATTATCAGACAGATAATATTTAATGCTGTTTTAAGTGATTCTGTTGTTCCTTCAATATTTTTTTCGAGATCAATATAACTGAAATCAAAACCATCCGCCTTCTCAAGTTTACTGATTTCTTTAACTAGTTCATCATATGTTACTCCTTCTTTACCATTTACATAGTACTCATACTGAAGCTTTCCCGGCATCACTTTTTTTGCACCATCTATGGTCATATATATAGTGCGCCCCATTCTTTCCAACTTCTGATTCATACCTACTATCAGATAATCTGCTTCTTTATCAGCAAACTGGATGGTAACAACATCACCTACTTTAACTCCCAGATCCTTTGCCACGCCTGGTGTTACCATTATCTCATTTTCTTCTTCCTGACCTCTACCTTCAGTTATTATGGTATTTCGGGAATTATCAAGGTCATCACATGCATAAGTATATATTGTCTGTTTTTTATCTCCATACTTAATTACCGGTTCAAAACCAACTTGCGTTAATACATTATCAACTCCATTAATACTTTTTAGTTTTTCTGACAGTTCCTCATAATCTTCTTTCGGATCATTATCTGAAACAAACACTGTACCAGCTTCAATGCCTAATATATCATGTATACCTTTATTATCTTTTCCGAAGGTTTCAAGTAGTCCAAAACCAATAAGTGTAGAGATAGTAAGCAGCATTGATATGGCTGCCATCTGTATATTTCGTCCTTTTCCTCCAAATGTTTCCTTTAATGCCATGGTCACAGGGATAGGAAGAGGAGTATTCTCGAAGGAGAAATAGTTTCTTTTAAAATTATGAGTACTTATTCCGCCTCGTAAAGCATCAAGTACACTGATTTTATTATAAGTCCTGCTGATTACTCTTGCTACTACTCCCAGAGTAATTACTATTCCTATTACAATAATTACAGCAAGCCTGGCATTTACAGGCTGATTCCATACAAGTCCCAGAACAGAACTTACTATCGAGCCAAATATATCAAATGTCATTATTCCAACTGTAATTCCTATAAGACTACCAACAAGACCTACTAAGACTATCTGAAGGGTAAGAGCCCATCTTAGCTCGTTTACAGTGTATCCGCTTGCTTCAAGGATACCTGTGTTCTTCATATTTTTCTGAATGAAGTTATTTACACTGAAGGATATAATAACTATAGCTATAATAAGTATTAATACTGCAAATACAAGTATTATTGATATGACAGTAATCGGCAGGAATTCTCCACCGCCTCTCATTACCTGCCAGTTTTGAAGCATATATGATGCATAACTTCTGTCCGGATGTTCTTCTAAAGCCTTTGTAATCCCAGCCTTATAAACATCTCCGATTTCTGATTCTATGTCTATTGTAGAAAGTGTACCGTCTTCAATTTCCTTTTCACTTACACGTCCCTTGCACGCAATAAATGATTGTGCTACAGAAGGATGATCTTCTATAAATTCGTCAAACATTTCCTGTGAAAGATAACATCCATATATAGATATATTTAAGGTCGAGCAAAATAATGGATCTTCCAGATATCCGGCAACCTTAAGATCATATACTTCGTCATCAAGTTTAAGCTGCAGGATATCTCCTATAGCAAAGCTGTTATGCATGTTGTACGGCAGAAGTATCTCACTCTGTCCAAGTTTTTTTACCGGTTTATTCAGATTCATTATGGATTTATTTTCTTCAAAGCTTTCGGCTATAAACATATATTCCATGTAGTCTTTATCGCCTTTTTTTCTGTACTTTACGGTCATATTTATGCAAGGCGTCATTTCATAGCTTAGGATATTTTTGTTTTCTGTAAATGTCTTCTTAGCTACATTAATTTCATCCTCACTGTCTCCACAGTACAAAATCACATGTGCTCCATTTACTCTATTGAAGGTATCATCTAACACATGATTCATCCCTACTATAGCTGATGCACAGTCAAATATCAGTAAAGCTGCCAGAAATGTAAGAATGAGGAAGGTTATCATGTCACCCTTTTGCTTCTTCATATTGTTTTTTGCAATTACAAATAATTTATACATTGGTCTCTCCTTTTACGCTGGTCGCTTGTATCACTCATGC
>DOVG01000047.1:0-385 GCA_003520205.1 Lachnospiraceae bacterium | reverse complement strand
ATGCTTTGCATGAGTGCAGTCCTTCATAGAAGGACTGATTCTGCTTCGCAGAATATATCCTGTCTTCGACAGTACGTTCGATTACTTCGTAATCGAGCGCCAATTTGTATCACTCATGCTTTGCATGAGTGCAGTCCTTCGTAGAAGGACTGATTCTGCTTCGCAGAATATATCCTGTCTTCGACAGGACGTTCGATTACTTCGTAATCGAGCGCCAATTCGCTCCGCACGATTTTCTGCGAAAATCGTGAGCTTGATCTATCAGCTTTACGCTGCCTGCTTCTGCTTGCACTTCTGCAAGCAGAACCTGCAGCTTGCTGGTCGCTCCGCTCCGCAAGATTTGCTTTGCAAATCTTGGTCATTACCATCCCATCTCCTGTAAGAA
>DOVG01000106.1:12336-12902 GCA_003520205.1 Lachnospiraceae bacterium | reverse complement strand
ACATCTGCACATCCTTCTTCTACTATAGGTTCTGTAACAACCTCGCCTTCTGTTGCATATCTAACGTAGGTAACAACCGAACCTCCACGCTGTGCCATACCATGAACCTCTGAAAGCTTCACATCGTAGCCTGCTGTTTCAGCAAGGCCGCCAAGTATACGGCTTGTGAGGAGGGTTCCCTGACCACCTACACCTACAATCATAATATTAGTAACCATTTTATTATCCTCTTGAAATATTATTTTATTACGTAGCCTGCTTCTGCTTGCTGCCTAGCAAGCAGAACCCGCTACTCGCTGGTCGCTTGTATCACTCATGCTTTGCATGAGTGCAGTCCTTCATAGAAGGACTGATTCTGCTTCGCAGAATATATCCTGTCTTCGACAGGACGTTCGATTACTTCGTAATCGAGCGCCAATTCGCTCCGCAAGGTTACTTCGTAACCTTGGTCTGACTTTCCAGCTTCACGTAGCCTGCTTCTGCTTGCTGCTTAGCAAGCAGAACCCGCTACTCGCTGGCTCACTTCGTTCGCAACACGACTACTTCGTAGTCGTGGTCTGACTTTC
>DOVG01000106.1:0-12225 GCA_003520205.1 Lachnospiraceae bacterium | reverse complement strand
CTGGTCGCTTCGCTCCGCAAGGTTACTTCGTAACCTTGGTCTGGATAGCATCAAATGGGCAGAGCTGGCTGCAAAGTCCACATCCGTTGCACATTGTTTCATCTATGATAGAAAATCCAGTCTCTTTATCTTTCTTTATAGCCGGGCATCCAGGTGAGAGGCACATACCGCACTTCATACATTTCTCTGGATCAACAAAGCACTTGCCCTTTGGTACATATGTCTTAAGAAGTGCACATGGTGACTGCGATATAATAACAGAGAGTTCATCTCTCGCAACCTCTTCCTTTATAGTATCTTCAAGCTTCTTAAGGTCAAATGCATCAACAACTTTTACATGCTTGATACCCATTCCTTCACACAGCTTTACAAGATCAATGGCATAGGTTGTCTCACCATTAAGCATTTTTCCTGTAGCAGGGTGATCCTGATGACCTGTCATACCTGTTGTTGAATTATCCAGAATAATAACTGTTCCTGTAGCCTGGTTATAAACCATATTCATAAGTGAATTAACACCTGTATGGAGAAATGTTGAATCTCCGATTACAGCTACCCAGTTCTTTACATATTCCTTGCCTTTACCCTTCTCCATACCATGAAGCATCGAGATAGAGCCACCCATACAAAGTGTCGTATCTACAACTGAAAGTGGAGCGGCAACTCCAAGTGTATAACATCCGATATCTCCACTTGCATGAATCTTAAGCTTCTTCAGAACACTGTAAGTAGCTCTGTGAGGACATCCAGGACAAAGAATAGGTGGACGTACAGGTACATTTGCAGGATCTGACAGATCAAGGTCCTGACCAAGTATCTTCTCACGAAGCATATTAGCACTGTATTCTCCATCGAGAGGGAACACATCCTTACCTACACAGTCTATGCCCCATGCTCTTACCTGCTCTTCTATAACAGGCTCAAGTTCTTCTATAATATATAGAACATCTACCTTAGAAGCGAATTCTTCTATAAGCTTCTTTGGAAGCGGTGAAACTAATCCAAGCTTCAGCACGCTTGCCTCCGGAAATACCTCCATTACATACTGGTAAGGAATACCACTTGTAATAAATCCAACCTTTTTCTCTTCTATAGAGCCATTTACAAGTACCGGATAAGTCTTGTCACTATATACTACCTTGTTAATATCAGCAAATTTCTCTGTAGACCCATCCTCTGCAAGCTTTCTATCACGCTCTATTACAAACTTATGACGTTTAGCCGCATTTGCCGGCACCATTACATTCTTCGCCGGGTCTCTAACATATTCCTTATCCTCTACTTCAACCCTGTCCTCCAGATTCACAACTCCCTGTGAATGAGCTATACGGGTTGTAGTTCTGATGATAACAGGAGTATCATATTCTTCTGATATTTCAAATGCTCTCTTTGTAAAATATCTTGCCTCTTCCGAATCAGATGGTTCGATTACAGGCACATGAGATGATATACCGATTCGTCTGGTATCCTGCTCATTCTGTGAACTGTACAGTCCCGGGTCATCTGCTACCAGATATACAAGTCCGCCCTTTGCACCAATATATGATGCTGTATAAAGCGGATCAGATGCCACATTCAGACCTACACACTTCATCGCACACATAGCTCTTACTCCTGCTATAGATGCGCCCATTGCAACCTCGGCTGCAACCTTTTCATTTGGTGCCCACTCAGCATAAACCCCTTCGTACTTTACAAGATTCTCACTCATCTCGGTACTTGGTGTTCCCGGATAAGCAGATGAAACCTTAACTCCTGCCTCCCAGGCACCTCTTGCTATGGCTTCATTTCCAAGCATAATCTTCTTTTCCAATTTTCTAACTCCTTCTATTTTCCCGATTCCGAATTACTGATAATCTGATAATCCCTAATAAAATGTCAATCAGTTTCTTCGTATAATAACTTCACTATTATAGAGCATTTTATTTGTTTTTACAACCAAAAGCAGCAAAGCAAAGCGGATAAAAAATACAAATTAAAAACAGCGGCAAATCTGCCGCTGTATAAAGCATTTTTTAGTCCTGGAAGAAGTAACCAACGCCCCACTTGGTATGTATATACTCAGGATCAGCAGGTCGAACCTCTATCTTTTCTCTGAGACGTCTAACATGAACATCAACCGTTCTTGCATCTCCCGGATATGTAGAACCCCATATCTCATTAAGAAGTTCATCTCTCGAATAAACTCTGTTAGGATTTGAAACAAGCAGCATTACAAGATCAAATTCCTTTGCTGTAAGGCTTACTTCATGTCCTTTGATAAAGACTCTTCTTGAATCAATCTCTATCTTAAGTCCCTTTTTCTCTATAATATTTGCTGTGCTGATTCTAAGATCATCGCCCTTGTTATTTCTTCTAAGAATTGCTTTGATACGGGCTTTTACTTCCAGGATATTAAATGGCTTTGTTACATAATCATCTGCGCCATACTCAAGACCCATGATTTTATCCATGTCTTCGCCTTTGGCTGTAAGCATGATGATTGGGACATCTGAAAATTCTCTTACCATCTGGCATACTTCAAGTCCGGAAAGTTTTGGAAGCATGATATCCAGAAGCATTATATCATAGCTGTTAGCTCTGGCTTTTTCTACGGCTTCTTCACCGTCAAATGCTGTATCTACCTCCATATCATCCTGTTCAAGTGAAAACTTAAGTCCCTTAACTATCAATTTTTCATCATCTACAACCAGAACTTTTCTCATATATTTTCCTTTCTGTAAAATCCCACAGCTATTTACTAATCTACTTTTATTTTATCTTTCAGCTTATCAAATGTAGCCGTTCCTATTCCATTTACATTTGTTAATTCCTGAATACTATTAAATCCGCCTGATGCTTCCCGGTAACTAATGATATCTTCAGCCTTGCTTTCACCTATTCCCGAAAGAGTCATGAGTTCCTGCTTTGTAGCCCGGTTTATATTCACTCTTCCGTCTTCTGAAACAGAATCTTCTGAAGATGATTTTTCTGAAGATGAAATGCTCTCGAAACTATTTATTCCAACTCTGATATCTTCTGATTCAAGTTCTTCAGCTGTAGGAATATATATCTTTTCGCCATCAGACAGTTTCTCTGCCAGATTCACAAATCCCTGACATGCATCCTCATTCATTCCGCCGGCCTTATTTACCGCATCTACTACACGCGAATCCGAAGGAAGCTTATATACTCCTTCATTTACTACCGCTCCGCATATATATACATAGACACTGTCGTTAGACCCGGTAGTTATTTCTGACTCTGAAGCATCGTCAGAAGCTTCTTTGGGGGACTCCTCCATATCGGATGATTCCTGTTCAGACACCTCTTTATCTGACGCTACCGAAGTATCGTCCCTGATGGTTTCTATAGTTATATCATCTTTCGAACAGGCCGCCGTAAAAAACAGTATTATTATAATACCATATTTCATCAAAGAACCAGCCAAATTCCGGCTGATTCTCTTTAATTTATCGTTAATTCCTATATTTAGTTTTTTTATCTGCATATATCCTCCTCTCAGGATACCTGCAGAAAATATGCGACTTAAAAATGTTACCTGTAAACAGTAACATCAATATACGTTTTAATTCTAACACCCTTTTTATAGTGTGTCAAAAGAATCAGTCTTCCTTACGGATAGCTGTTCCGATACCTGTGTCTGTATAGAACTCCAGAAGCAGACAATGCTCCAGACGTCCGTCCAGAATATGAACACGGGATACACCATTCTTCATGGCATCTATACAATTCTGAAGCTTTGGAAGCATACCTCCACCTACAACACCATTATCTATAAGTGCCTGTGCTTCATCTATATACATTTCTGATATCAAAGTCTTCTTATCTGTCGGATCTGTGAATACCCCCTCGATATCTGTAAGGAAAACGAGCTTCTCAGCCTGAATTGCTGTAGCAACTGCACATGCGCAGTCATCAGCATTGATGTTATAGTCATGCTCATCTTCTATACCCATTCCTATAGGTGCAACTACAGGGATAAAGTCCGCATCCAGAAGCGAGTCAATTACAGAACTGTCAGTCTGCACTACTTCACCTACATAACCTATATCTTTTCCATCAGAGAATTTCTTCTGAACCTTGAGAAGTCCTGCATCCTTACCGCTGATTCCCACAGCCTTAAGACCTACCTTAGACATCAGACCAACCAGACTTCTGTTAACATTATTCAGAACCATCTCTGCCACCTCCAGAGTTGACTCATCTGTAACTCTGAGTCCATTCTGGAAATGTGTTTCCATACCTAATCTGTCTATCCACTTGCTTATTTCCTTGCCTCCTCCATGAACGATGATAGGCTTAAAGCCTACCAGCTTCAGAAGTGCAACATCCTGAATAACATTGAATTTAAGATTCTCATCCAGCATAGCAGAACCGCCATACTTAACCACTATCTTCTTTCCATTAAACTTCTTGATATAAGGCAGGGCTTCGATCAATGTCTGGGCCTTCTTCATTACTTCCTCTATATCGTCGTTCTTTTTCATCATAATTTCTCCTCGTCTAAAATCTTAGGATCTGTAATCAGCGTTTATTGTAACATATTCGTGAGTAAGGTCACAACCCCATGCTGTTGCTTCATACTGTCCAGCATGAATATCACATATAGCTGTTATCTCGTCAGGAGACAGTATTCTAAGAGCCTCCTCCTCCGAGAATTCAGGCAGAGTTCCTTTATCTATAAGCTTGATAGAACCTTCAGAACTCATCATTGTTATATCCGTTTTATTTGGATCAAACTTTGCACCCGAATAACCCATTGCACAAAAAATACGTCCACAATTAGCATCTCTTCCATATATAGCAGCCTTTGTAAGGCTTGATGTTATGATTGACTTTGCCAGAGTCTTTGCAGTTTTATAATCAGGCGCTCCAACCACACGTGCTATAAAGAGTCTGGTTGCTCCCTCTCCATCTGAAGCCATGAGCTTTGCCAGATACTCCATAACAGTATAGAGAGCTTCTACCAGTTCTCTAAAATCCTCTGCATAAGCCTTTCTCTGGGCATCCGCCTTTTTACAAATGCGTTCAGTAAGTTCTCTGATATCTTCTGTTCCTGTCTCATCTATATCACTAAGCTCTAATCCAATAGCCTCGGCAGTAAGGGTTTCATTTTCAGCAAGTCCATTTGATAACCAGACAAATGTATCATTTGTGGAAGTATCTCCATCAACTGACACCATATTAAAGGTTCTTTCTACAACCGCTCTGAGAATCTTCTGGGCAAGGGCTTTCTCTATCGATATATCTGACATAGCAAATCCAAGCATAGTTCCCATATTCGGATGAATCATTCCAGAGCCCTTACACATAGCGCCTATATGACAAGTCTTTCCACCCATTTCAAATTCTACAGCTATTTCCTTAGGAATCGTATCTGTAGTCATTATGGCTTTTGCAGCCTCGTTTGCTTCCATATACGCATTAGCTCTGTTACCATCAAAGTACTGTCTTAGAACAGCTGTATTGGAATAAGGAACTCCAGCCATCTGCTTCGACAGATCTCTGATTCCCTCTTCTATCTTTTCTATTGGAAGCTGAGGACCTATAACACCTGTAGACATAGTAAGAACATGATCTTTTTCCACACCCAGGCATTCAGCCACCTTTGCCGCTTCACGTTCACAGTTTTTCAAGCCTTCAGCACCGGTTGCCGCATTCGCTATTCCTGTATTGATTACAGCAGCACTTGCTTTACCTCCGGCCACAACCATCATATCCCACTGAACAGGTGCCGCCTTTACAATATTTCTTGTAAATGTACCTACAACTGTAGCAGGAACATCACTCATTATAAGTGTAAGATCTCTGTTCTTTCCGGATGGTTTAATACCTATTCTTTTACTGGCCACGCTATAGCCCTTTGCAGCCAGGATTCCACCTTCAACTCTTTTTACCATACTTTTTATCTCCATTTATTCAACTAAACTACCTCATAAGATACTCCATCCGAAGAAATATTACAACCGATACTTTTATAAAACTTCCATACCCTGCATTTTCTATACTAGCCGCATAAGCTTACAATTCTCTATTCCGGCGCTCCAGAAATCCTTTCTCTCATACCCGCGGACTCTGCTTATAATACTTGAATTCATAGCGCCATGTCCTACTATCAGTATATCCTTTCCCTTATCAAGTTCAGGATATATTACCTTCTCCAGAAATTCTCCGGTTCTGTCGAAGAGTTCATCGAGACTTTCTGCTCCATTTACTGCAACGTAATTCTCCGGCTCAAAAAACAACGTATTAATTGGACAGTCCGGTATCTGAAATGAATTCTCTATTCCTTCGTATTCTCCAAAGCACATCTCCACCAATCTGTCGTCTGTAATAATAGGAACATCTCTGTTTTTCAGAAGGAGCTCCGCCGTTTCACGAGCACGTACAAGCGGAGATGAATAACATACATCAAAATGTACATTTTTGTATTCTTCTCCAGCCCTCTCAGCCATAGCCCGTCCTTCTTCATTCAGAGGAATATCTGTTCTGCCCTGCAGCTTCTTTCGTATATTCCAGTCTGTTTTTCCATGACGAATAATATATAACACTGCTTTCTCCTCCCTTGGAGCCGTTAAAAGAACCCATGAATCATAAGATCCATGGGCTCCATATATGAGTTTCTTTGTGAAATAAGTTTTCTAGAAGAATATATGATCACCTATCTGCATATAGCTTGATAGTGTAGATGTATCTACATTCCATGTAGGCAGGAAGTACATATAACCTCCAACATTGTTAGCTCCATTAAGAGCATCCTGCGCAGCCTTAAGTGATGTTTCTGAACCACCGGTACTAAGAGCATTCTGGAAAGCACTTGTTCCAGTTGCCTCAAACTGGTATGGTGCGTAGATTACTTCTGCTAAAGTATTACCCCAGAGACCACTGTTAAGTCTGTTCATTACTACACTTGCTACCGCAAGCTGTCCTTCATAAGACTGGTTACCAGCTTCACCAAATACTATAGCTGCAAGAAGATATAAATCATCAGATGCTACAACCTTTTCCTCTGTCGCCTTTTCTGTTGTTTCTTCTTCAGTTGCTTCCTCTGTAGGAGCCTCTGTTGCTTCTTCTGTCTCAGCTTCTGTTTCAGCCTCTGTTGCTTCTTCTGTTTCGGAAGCTTCTTCTGTATCAGTAGTTTCTTCTACTGTCTCATCCTGAGCATCATCTTCAGAAACTTTCTCAGTTTCTTCTGCTTTTGCATATTCAGTCTCTTCTACATCTACACCAATGGCATCTCTAAGAGACTTCTTTTCATCTGCAGCTTTCTTAGCTATCTCTGTAGCTGCATCTCCAACAACTATATACTCTGACTTAACATAGCCTTCTGCTTCGTCTGAAGAAACCATTGTCCAGTCACCATCTGTTCCGATAACCTTACCTGAATCACCTGTATTCAGAACAGCAAGTACATTTCCTTTTTCTGTAGCTTCAGCTCTGAGATTAAGTCCTTCAGTTACTACTATATATCTACCAGTCATATCAGTCTCTGACTGTGTAAGATACTCTGCACTGTTTGCCTTTGCAAGAACAGCTCCATCATCTTCGAATTTAGAATAAAGAACATCTATAGAATCTGTATCCATATATGTTGTATCTTCAAGCTTAACTATATATTTGTCAGAAACCGGTTCAGACTTCTCTTCTGCCTTAGGAGCTATCACTGCTACCTCCACAGGCTTTACTTCCTTAACACTTCTGTCACCTATTACTTCTGCTGCAAATACTGCAGAACCTGTAAGTGTTGTAAGTGCAAGTACACAAAGTGTATTTCTTACTACAAATCTGCTTGAGAAGATATACTTCTTTGAGAAGATCTTTGCATTTTCAATTTTCAACTCTGTTTTACGTTTCATTATAAGTTGCCTTTCATCAAAACTGTCAAAAAACCACAAAATATTGTAAATTTTTCAACATTTTTAACAAAATATTACAATTTTGATATATTATGTAAACAAATGTTACATTTTTCTGTTAAATGTTACATATTTATTACATGCATATGTTATCACTTCGTAATATATATGTCAAGGCTTTTTAAATTTTTGAAACAATTGGCATATTTTTTATATACTATTCCTGAACCTTTTCAAAATACAGATCTATTCCATTTGCGATTCCCTGAGCCATCTTCTTTCTATATCCATCATCATTCAGATATACGTCATCCAGCTCATTTGAAAGAAACCCCATATTTATAACGGTTCCGGGAACATCAGAGTAATTAAGCGAAGTCATATCATCTGTTTCATATATACCCATTCTTCTTGCATCTGTTGCTTCGCACGCTTCTTTCAGAACGTCATAGCACAGCTCATAATTATTCTGATATCTTGATGCAGTATGTGAATTGGTTGATGTAGTAATAAATCCAAGGATTCCTGAAGCCGAAGGATCATTTACCGCCGGTGTCTGAAGCTTTATATAAATTTCAGCTCCACACGCATTTGACATCTGGGTTCTCTTAGCGTTACTCAGATTTACATTATTTGTAGTTCTGGACATATAAACTGTATATCCCCTCTTAACAAGCTCGGCATTGAGATATTCAGCTATCTTCATAGTTATATCATATTCGAAAACTCCGGAATCGACTCCGACAGCAGATGTAGTCATCTTACGCTTCATACCTGTAGCATCGGTATAGGTTGCTTTACTGGCACCTGCCGGCATATCTATATCCGGACTGACAGGTTCAAATGTCATATCCTCAGTTATCTGTTTTGCAGGATCTATATATACAACATGTGTAGTTCTGTCCACCTCTGTTTCAGTAGCCCAGTTAATCTTCGTTTCCTCAACATACTTGGACTGTACATAGAAGCTGCTTCCATTAAGGAGCACTCTTGTCCAGTCATCCTTGATACCGGTACGCATCAGATCAACACCCTTATCAAGAGTAATATATACACCTGCATCCTCTGATGCTTCTCTTCTTATTCGAACATTATCCTGAACTGTTGCCACATAATCCTTAACAGTCACAAAACCATCAGCATCCGTAAGTCCAAGTTCATCGGACTCTACACGTTCAGTTGTCGGTTCTTCCTGCTTCTTGCCACAGCAGCAAAGAGAAAATATAAGGCAAAAAATCAATACTGCAGATATTCTTTTTATATATATTTTTTTTGACATACTAATTCCTCTTTCCATTAAAACAGGGCACGTATTGCGCTGAAAAGACCGAGACTTCCAAGTCCCATAATAACTCCGGCAAGAACGATACCTCCAAGAACAGCGAAAACACTTTTCTTAAAGTCCAGATCCAGTAAGCTCGCAGCAAGCGTTCCGGTCCATGCACCTGTTCCAGGAAGCGGCACACCTACAAAAAGAAATAATGCTATATAAGTACTTCTTCCCGCTTTTGAAGTAAGCTTCGCTCCTCCCTTTTCTCCCTTCTCGAGGCAAAAGCGAAAGAACTTGCCTATCCATCCCAGTCCTTTAGGCCATTTTAATCCAGCGCCCCACACAAGAATCTTTCTTGCAAAGAAAAATATCAGCGGTACCGGAATCATATTCCCGATTATTGCAAGAGCATATGATAAAGGCATATTAAGTCCAAGACCAACTGCATAAGGGATTGCAAGTCGAAGCTCTATAAGTGGTACCATTGATATTAAGAAAACAATTAAATAATGTATCATAACTTTCTCCTATTTCGTCTTTAGACACTTATGTCAGTATACGACATTCATATAATCGTGTCAAAGCTGACTGTCCAGAAATACGTTTATTCTTTTTATAAGAGTATCACCATAATAATTCTCATACATAGCTCTTCGGATATAGCCCGGATTATTGGTTATTATGGAGTCAACGTCAAGAAGCATCATATTCTCCAGCACTTCTTTATCATCTATAGTCCATGCATAGACTTCTTTACCAGCCTTATGCGAATTCTTTATTACTTCCCTGTTAATAAATCTGTGTTTGATGCTAAATCCATCTGCATATTCCAGACTGTAGAAATCCCCCATAGCCATGGCCATAACATAAATAGTCTTAATCTTTGGATCTGCCTTCTTTATTTTCTTAATCGATTTATAAACAAGCGAAGCCACCACACAATTATCGTAATAATTTTTTTCACTTACGATTTCCGCTACACTCTGTTCAAGCCTTTTGTCTGTTTTAGCAGGCTTTAGTTCTATATTTACCTCAGCTCTATCACCGATCAGTTCGATTGCTTCTCTAAGCGTCGGAATCTTTTCATCTGCATATTCATCCTTATTCTTGCCCTTATAATCAGCTGTCGGACTGTACTGAAGAAGTTCTTCGTAAGTAAGATTTCCTACTTTCTTATTTACTCCACAGGTACGCTTCAGACTCTCATCATGCATGACAACTATTTCCCCGTCTTTTGTCTCCCTCACATCAAGTTCGATCACATCTGCTCCATTTTCGAT
Organism: Lachnospiraceae bacterium; assembly: GCA_003520205.1. Classification (GTDB taxonomy): domain Bacteria; phylum Bacillota; class Clostridia; order Lachnospirales; family Lachnospiraceae; genus Eubacterium_Q. The sequence continues at coordinate 1,816 of DOVG01000106.1, read as the reverse complement.
AGCTTTCTCAAATGCAGCCAAAGTATTCTCCGGAGCTTTTCTTGAGTCACCCCTGTGCGCCGTAACCTTAACCTTGTTCATGTAGTCAGCATTAATCGAGATAATATTATACCTTTTAAGCAGATAAAAGCTTCCATCCATTATAATCGCCACAACCAGGACTATAGCGAATATCCTTCTTTCCACTTTGCCCTTTTTCTTTGAATCAGTCTCATCCAGATCATCGATGTCAGGCACCTTAACAGTTTTAGGTATTATATTATAGTAAGAATTACAAATGTATGAATAAATAAGGGGAAGACCAAATATAACATAGACTACAGCAGAGACTATTCGTACAGCCTCATAGATCATACCCGTTATCCTTATAGCGATAGGTGAACGGATAACCGAATCAAGAACCGGACCGTTATACAAATACGTAAGCAGCCCCGGTACCAGAAGCATGAGGACAAGCCAGCATACAAGTCCCGTCAGGACTTTGGTACGTTTTTTATCCAGAAGCTTGTCTACCCTGTGAATTGCTTCAAAAAAATCAACCTTTTCTACATTATATATATGTATTAAAAATATATATTTAAGCGACAGCACTGCAATTACAGCATATATCGCCAAAAATATAATCGTAATATGCATATTAAAAGAAAGAATATCAATTATATACGGTGCCTTGATATTCAGCAGTCTGACGGTCAGGATAACATTTCCTATAACAGGCAGATAACAAAGAATAAAAAATATGATTGGATAATTTCTGGGACGAAGCATCCTGAGTGCCGACCTCACGCCTACAAGCATCATTCTGACAGGTCCGGTCTTCTTCAGATAGTTTGCACGATTATAGCAGTAGCTGATTGCTGATACATTTACCATGATATACATAGATAAAAATACCAGCATTATCAGAATAAACGCATAGGTTGACGGAGCTTTGAAGAATTTGCCTACATTTTCCTTCGTCATATAGCTGATTCCGGACAGATTGATTGCAAGATTAATAAATGCGTAGTATAGCGGAATCAGGACAGCAAAAGAAACCGCTGTAAGAATCACCTCAAACAGCAGTATATTTACGATGTTGAATCTAAAAAGTTTTATACTGTCACGAATATTTTTCATAACAAAATCATAGCATCACCGAAAGAGAAAAATCTATATCTTTCATTTACCGCCTCTTCGTATGCTTTCATAACACTTTCCCTATTATAAAATGCTGATACAAGCATAATCAGCGTCGATTCAGGCAGATGAAAATTAGTGATAAGACTATCCACTACCTTGAATTCATAACCAGGGTATATAAATATGTTGGTCCAGCCGCTTGCAGGACTGAGTTCATCCGTTCCATGTATATCCTGAGCAGTTCCAACAGTTTCCAATGTCCTGGTACTGGTGGTTCCAACCGAAATGATTCGTCCACCATTTTTTCTTGTTTCATTAATTATCTGAGTCGCTTCTTCAGAAAGTTCATAATATTCAGTATGCATATGGTGTTCTTCGATTTTCTCGACCTTTACAGGTCTGAAGGTACCAAGTCCCACGTGAAGAGTTAGTCTTGCAATCTTAATCCCCTTTTCCTCTATCCGCTTAAGAAGTTCCTCAGTAAAATGTAATCCTGCTGTAGGTGCAGCAGCGCTTCCCGTATTCTTTGCATATACAGTCTGATAACGGTTTTTATCTTCAAGTTTATGAGTTATATATGGTGGAAGAGGCATTTCTCCCAGACTATCCAGAACCTCTTCCCATATACCCTCATATGTGAATCTGATAAGGCGGTTACCCTCTTCAACTATGTCAACTACCTCACCTGTTAATA
>DOVG01000130.1 GCA_003520205.1 Lachnospiraceae bacterium | reverse complement strand
TCTTTTATAGAGCAACTGCGGTAAAGCTATATATATTTTTGAATACCTATATTGCAAGGCTTCCCATTGGATCCCATGGCTTAAGTACTATCGGTTCTGTCTCAAAAGCAGCCTTCTGCTCATCAGACAGATACTTTTTCTCTAAAAGAATCTGGAATGCATATTCTCCAAACCACTTATCATCCATAACATAGAAGCCCTTTTCTCCTACGTCATCTCCCCAGCTGTTTTCTACCTTCCATCTGATTGGCTTGCCTACATCATCAAGATCAACTCCGGTTATAACCATTGCATGAGTCATCATGCTGTCTCCATAATCAAGTCTTTCCTCTTTCGTCATACCAAATTCAGTATTGAACAATTCATCAACACGCAGGATATCTGATGTAAGGTATCCACCCTTTCTGTCAGAGAACTGTCCAACATCGCTACCAAACCATACTGCTTTATCATCCTTTAACTGTTTTATCGCAAGCTCTCGGAGGTCATCCATCGGAAGATTCAAATATTTAACCGGATATGCTCCATCTCTTACATTTCCAAGATACTGTACAGTATATGTTTTTCCATATGGCTTATCCTTCGTCGGTGCATTTATTACGGTTACATACTCATCCAGATTCCATCCCACATACTCTTTAAAGAATTCCTGTGGAGTAATATCGGATACTTTGATAAAGTTCTTATCCTTATCCCTTGTCTCCCATGTGAATTTCACCGGCGGTTTTCCAAGTGATATAACAAGCATTCGATATATAACCTTCATCATCTCTTTTTTATCAACTCTAAGTTCATCAACAGATATACCTGCTGCATATTTCTTTCTGAACTGGGATGCAAATTCGCGAAGCTTTGTAGTAAGATATGTGTCCATTTCTCTGGTTGCGCTTGAAACATTTGTCTCAGGCATTACTTCCTTTGGAACCACACCATACTTTGCTACAAGACTTCTGAACATATCCCACTGTCCACCATCTCCCATCGGATCTTTTAGGAGATAACTTACAACTCTGCTATCTAATGGTTCATCTATTACATCAAGCATGTTCTCAAGGAAATGATTTGCCTTCTCGAGTTTGTCGTAAAACAGCGGATAGTTCTGGCTAAGCTCCATATTTTCAATATTAAGCTTCTTCATTATTTCAAGCCTCATAACATTGTATGACGCAAACATCCAGCAACGTCCTGACTGTTTCTGATTACACACCTTCCCTGCTTCAACTTCAACGGAGAATCCAAACTGGTTTACAGCCTTTGCCTCATGGCTCATAGCTGCGGCATTAATACCGTTTGATGTAACCGCATTCATAGCAAGAGCATTTGCTCGGTCCTTATTAAAGTCCTCGTCAAAGTCTTTGATGTCTTCAAAACTAATTTCTTTATTCATCAACATTTTACCTCATATATTTTTTTGTTGCACATAACTAACTTTAAATAATACCATATAACTTTTTTCTTGACAAACTATAAAAACTGTGTCATTATCCTAAATGACCAATTTCTATTTTGGTCATTTAGTAAGAAAGGAGCACATTTATGCCTGTTATATTTACTTCTGAACAACGCGAAGAACTTCGATCTCTTATAAAAGAAAATGCGCTAAAACGCTTTGAAGAAAAGGGTGTCAGAAAAACAACAGTTGCGGAGCTTGCAGAAAGCGTCGGAATTGCAAAGGGTACTTTTTATAATTTCTATAAATCAAAGGGAGAACTGACTGCGGATATCCTTGCCGACTTCGACAAAGCCTCAGAGGAAACTCTCAGAAAACAACTCCAAAAGAATGGCAGGATTCATATTGATAAGCTTTTTGAAATATATAGAGATGCTTTTCGTCCTGAAACTGCATTCTCCTTTCACTTTTCTATGGATGATATTGAGTGGATGCAGGAAACCGAAGAAACAAAGCATTACTTCTCTCCTGAATACGGTATCAAAACAGCTAAACTACTTCTTGATAATGTAGACGGGATACGCAAAGATATCGACTACGAATATGTTGTTAATTTTGCAAAGCTGATTAATCTTACCATAGAAAATCGCAACTCATTCTGCGTAGCTGCTTTTGATAAAAACATAAATGCCATTATGCAGTTGATGCTTGATTATCTGAAAGCTTAGAAAGGATAACACCATGTTTATAGAAATGCATAATATCGTAAAGAAATACGGTAACGGAGAAAATATATTATATGCACTAAATGAAGCTGATCTATCTATGGAAAAGGGTACTTTCTGCGTTATACTCGGTCCCTCCGGATCCGGTAAAAGTACTCTTCTCAACATTCTCGGAGGACTTGATAGTGCCGATTCCGGAAAACTGATCGTTGACGGTGAAGAACTAACTTCTATGTCTAAAAAGGAACTTGCTATATATCGAAGAGATAAGGTTGGTATAGTGTTCCAAACCTATAATCTCATAGCCGAACTCACCGTAAGAGAAAATATACGCGTTGTTTCAGATATATCTTCCACTCCTCTTGATATAGACGATCTTCTCGAAGAATTAGGTCTTCAAAATCACAAGGTTCACTTTCCTTCAGAACTTTCCGGAGGCCAGCAGCAACGATGCGCCATAGCACGAGCTGTTGTAAAAAATCCTTCTATTCTGCTGTGTGATGAACCAACAGGGGCTCTAGATTCTTCATCATCACTAGACGTCCTGCAGCTGCTTCAAAGAGTGAACGAAAAATACGGAACAACTGTAATTCTTATTACTCACAATGAAGCTATAGCCGAAATGGCCGATAAAGTTATCCGAATCCGTGATGGAAAGATTATCGAAAACATCACCGGTGTAAAAAAATCTGTAAAGGAGCTTGTACTATAAATGACCTTACATAGGAAGCTGCTCAGAAGCACAAAAAAGAATCTGTCATTCTATATAACCGCAACTATACTCACTGCTCTCACAATAATGCTATGGGTAGGAGCCTTCTCTGTTGCCGATACAATGACAGATACATACAATAAAACATTTAACGATTCCAAGCTTGAAGATGCCTTGTTTACGGTATCTAAGGAAATATCAACTGCTGATATTCCTATGCTGGAACGTAACTACTCTGTTACTATTGAAAAACAAAATTATAAAAATACCATACTAAATGACAAGAGACTACGCATATTTGCAGATACAGAAAAACTTAATCTTATACAGGTAATCGAAGGAAGTAAGATATCAGACAACAGTGACATACTGATAACATATAACTATGCTAAAGCTAATAATATAGCTATCGGTGACAATCTCGAACTTTACGGACATTCCTTCTCGGTCTGTGGCTATGCATTGAAGCCTGACTATGCTGCTATGTTCGCAGAATTCACAGACACATTTCCCGATGGTAAAAACTTTGGAATAGCAATTATATCTCGTGATGCAATGGATAGTCTTGGAAGTTATTCTTCATACTATTCTGTAAAATATTCTGATACCAATAAGGAATCTTCTTTCAGAGAATACATCTATAAAACCCATGGAACACTCCAATATATCGATAAAAAAGATAATCCACGAACAGGTGCTCTTATCTCATCTGCTACAGATATAAAATCCGAATTTTCAGTATACAGTCCTATACTGCTTTTTGTTGTGGCTGTGGTAATTGCAATGGTTCTCAGCCGTACAGTAAAAAGAGAATATAAGAGTATCGGAACGCTCACCGCACTTGGCTACACCAAGTCTGAGCTCACTAAACATTATGTTATGTATGCATTGATACCATCAATTACGGGCGATATTCTCGGCGCTATAGGATGTATTCCTTTTTCTAAATTGTTCTGTATATATATGTTCAGCTTCTCAGAATATATAAACTATAGTCCAAAACTGCCTGTACTCATTTTTATTCTGGCTCTGCTTATACCACCGATAGTTTATTGTTCAACTGCATTGATAGTTATTTCAAAATGCTTAGAGACCGATGTGGTTGTACTCCTGAAAGGCCAGCGCAATGGAAAAATATCACATGCCATGCGAAAAAAAAACATGCCTTTTAAGTGGCTGTATAATATTCGAACAGTACTTGCCAACAAAGGAAGAAGTCTGACCCTTCTTATTGGTATAGCTGTTTCCACTATGGCTGTTATGGTTGGCGGATTGTATCAGCATGCATATGACGATTTTCTTGATAATAAAGTTCCAAAAGCTATGCTTGGCGGACAATATGAATATGGTTTTATTGATTTCCAAAGTGAAAACCCTTATGGTGGCAACGCCATCTTTGATGTAAGTTTTGGGGTTAAAGGAACCGATAGTCTGTTCAACCTTATCGGCTATGATGAATCTTCCAATCTTATCGAAACAACCACCGTATCCGGTGATCCCGTCAGCTACGGTGGATACTATATGACTTCTGCTGCTGCAAAACTTTTCGGTATTAAAAAAGGAGACAGCTTTTCTTTCTACAATCTTCTGTCCATGGAAAAAAGCACAATTGTTATAACCGATATAATAGAGAATGATGTTCTCTCTCTTGTTCTTACAAGTAAAGAAAATGTCGCAGAAATACTTCACAGAAACAGAAATGAATATGATGTCATAATCAGTACATCACCACTCAATATTCCCGAGGAACTGCTGAATAAAAGTGCATCTCTGGAGGATTACCGCAGCAGTTCAGAGAATACTTTCCGTACAGCTAAAATAGTTCTTTATATAGTTAATACAATCGGATCACTTATATGTATTCTAGTGGTGGTAATGCTTGCCGGAATGATTGTAGATGAGAATCGCAGAAATATATCGCTGCTGGAGGTTCTGGGTTACAAAAAGAATGAGATGAGAAGCCTTATCCTATCATCAAATCACCTTATAGTACCTATCGGCTTCTTAATCGGTATTCCACTAGGAATAGCTCTTTCTGAAATGATAGCCGCTACCAACGCAGCATCCAGCGGAATGTTTATGACCATAGAATTAACTATGCGAACATTATTTACCGGAATACTTTTTGTCGGTGCGGCATACATAATTTCATTACTTCTTGCTTCCCGCAAGCTGAGAAAAGTTGATATGGTAGAATGTCTGAAAGAAGACAGAGAATAAATTCCTTTATTTCTTCTCCTTCACCAGCTCCATTTGAAAATCACAAAGCTCTCCTCCGGCACCTATGGTCTGGGTTCTTGTAAACTTCAACTTTGGAAGATTTCCGTACATATAAACATCATTATCGCAGAACAATATATTCAGCTCCGGACATCCCTGCTCCGAAAGATACTTGTGATATGGACATTCTATAATATCCATCTTGTAACAATTCTTTTCCTTCGGATAAAAAACATTTTTAAATCCTGAGCTTTCACCGAACATCTTATGACTTATCGGATCCCACATACCAAGAAAGAATTTTGCAAAACCAGGAATCTTCATATACTTGGCAAACTTACGTCCTTCTTCCTGTGATTTTTCTGCCATAGCCGTTTTCATTATATCATAAGCAATGTCCGGTTTTACCTTCTTTAACGATAGATATACAGCAGCTGCAGGAAATATAAAACCATCTGTATGAGTTTTAACACCTTTGGGAAGATCCATATGTTCAGCATACATTTTCGCAAGTCTCTTATGAGCATCCTTCCATACTATCTCAAAATCGGAGTCCGAGATTCTCTCTAAAATCTTCTTCTTCAAAAATCCCTTACTCTTCATGGTTTTTAAAACTTTTTTCTTAATAAGCTTTTTTTCTTCCTCTGTGTACATAAATTCCTCCCTTTTTACTAATATAAATATTTCTGAGCATTTAATCAATTATAATATAAAGCAAGTTTTCCCTTAAATAGCTCTATAGATAAAAAAGGTTCATATAGCAATATAATAGCCCCGCCGAAGCGAGGCTTAAAGAAAAAGGTTGAAAAAACAACCAAGGTTAACCTTGTTATTATTTCTTTACATTAAATGCATCCATCTGTGGATACTTAGCTGAAGCTCCCAGTTCTTCCTCTATACGAAGAAGCTGATTGTACTTAGCTACACGCTCTGAACGACTAGGAGCACCTGTCTTAATCTGACATGTATTAAGTGCAACTGCAAGATCAGCAATTGTTGTATCCGCAGTTTCACCTGATCTGTGTGATGATATAGCTGTATACCCCGCCTTGTGAGCCATCTTGATTGCTTCGAGAGTCTCAGAAACAGAACCAATCTGATTAAGCTTGATAAGTATTGAGTTACCGGCACCAAGGCTGATACCCTTTGAAAGTCTTTCTGTGTTAGTAACAAAGAGATCATCACCAACAAGCTGAACCTTGCTTCCGATCTTCTCTGTCATTCTCTGCCAGCCTTCCCAATCTTCTTCATCAAGTCCATCCTCGATAGAGATGATCGGATACTTATCTACAAGTGACTCCCAGTGAGCGATAAGCTCATCTGATGTAAATTCCTTTCCTGATTTAGGCTGTTTATAGAATCCCTTTCCTTTCTCACTCTTCCATTCTGACGAAGCCGCATCCATAGCAATCATGAAGTCTTTACCCGGCTCAAAGCCTGCTGCTTTTATAGCTTCAAGAATCTTCTCAATAGCTTCCTCATCACTCTTTAATTTATTAGGAGCAAATCCTCCTTCATCACCAACTGCAGTAACATCTCCCATATCCTTTATAAGGTTCTTAAGCTTATGGAATACTTCTGCACACCATCTGAGCGCCTCTTTAAATGAAGGCGCACCAACAGGCATTATCATAAATTCCTGTGTATCAACAGCACTATCTGCATGAGCACCACCATTGAGGATATTCATCATAGGTACTGGTAGCTTAGTCCCCTGTACACCACCGAGAAACCTGTAAAGAGGAATGTCTAATGCTATAGCTGCTGCACGTGCTGCCGCAATAGAAACGGCAAGAATTGCATTTGCTCCGAGATTAGACTTATCCTTTGTTCCGTCGGCCTTTATCATAGCTGCATCTACTGCATAAGTGTCAGATGCATCCATGCCTACAAGCACTTCGTTTATTGTTGTATTTATATTTTCGACAGCTTTCTGTACACCCTTTCCGAGATAACGATCCTTATCTCCGTCACGAAGCTCAAGCGCCTCAAATTCACCTGTTGAAGCTCCACTTGGAGCAGTTCCTCTTCCAACTGTTCCGTCAATAAGATAAACCTCAGCCTCTACTGTAGGATTACCTCTTGAATCGAGAATTTCTCTTCCTACTACCTTTTCAATTTCAAGATACATATCAAATCTCCTTCCTTGATTATAGAAATGTATAAAAAGGATGAGTAAAGCCTTACTTAGTGCATCATTTAATCCCTACCACAAGATTAACGAGAATCATATGATTTACTCACCCTTTTTTACTAAATCAATTAACAAAGAGCTTCTCCAAGAGCTTTGCATTCTGAAATCGCCGCATCATCAGGAGCATTGTTAGCCATTACTCCATCATTCACAAGAGCAGCTCCTGCACTGTCACAACGATCCTTCCAGTCTCTCATCCACTGTCCGTCTCCCCAGCCATATGAACCAAAGATACCTATCTTCTTTCCTCCAAGAGAAGTTTCTACAGATGTAAACATTGGATCAAACTCTGTTTCCTCAAGAACCTCAGCACCCATAGCAGGGCATCCAAATGCGATGGCGTCATACTCACCAACATTTGAAGCAGAAAACTCAGAAGCTCCAAGAACCGTCACTTCAGCACCTTTGCCTCTTGCCCCTTCTGCCACTGCATTTGCCATTGCCTCAGTATTGCCTGTGGCACTCCAAAAAACTACTGCTACTTTACTCATAATATTTCCTTTCCAGGGATATACCCTAATGTATTATTTAACTCCGACCTGTTCGGAGCATCTATGCACAAACAGCCAGCTGATCAAGCGTTGTACCTTGCTTAAATCTAGCCATATAGTCATTCGTGCACTTCTTGTATCTGTCAAATGTATCCTCAGCCTTCATTACATCTCCGTATACCTTCCAGCATCCTATACATTTTGAACATTCACCCTTATACTTTATAAAACCCTTCACATCCTCAACGGGATATCCTAAAAACAGGCCTATCTCATGAGGAAATTCCTTACTTGAATTAATAGTGTTTATTTTATTACTGAGACATCTTACACACGCCGCAGTATTCAAAGTATCATAACCAAGTTCTTTTAAAAGTTGGGAGGTGTCTTTATCACAGAAGTCTTTTTCCAGGAAGGATGGTCGAAATATATAAATAAGAGCTCTGTGATTCAGACACCTGATAGGTATTAACTCGATCCCCTTTTTTAATAAAATAATGTTAACCCTTCTAACATCCTTCACAAATTGATTGTAGTCACAATATTCATATGAAAACAGATTTCCCGTCTTTATTCCCGCAAGTGTAGGCGAGCAGAATTCAACAATCATTTCATCAAACATGACACACTCCATATAGTTAGTTATATCTAACTCGGTAGGAAATATAATGTGACAGATCAATTATCACGCCACATTCCAGAGTATTCTTAATCTGTCACATCATAATAGCTAGGGGTTAATTATGAATAACCTTTGTTAG
>DOVG01000301.1:10106-10597 GCA_003520205.1 Lachnospiraceae bacterium | reverse complement strand
GTACTTGTAAAGAGTTCATATCTTTTATCCGGATAAATATTTTCAATTTCCGAAAGGAGCCTGCTTCCGTAACCCCTGCCCTGCCTGTCGGGATGAACCATCAGCTTTCCTATATATACCGTTCCGTCCTCTTCATAAGCCCTTACCGAACCGACTATTCTGCCGTCCTCGACAAGCTTCAGAATCGTTCCTCTGCCCAACTCTTCCTCAACTTCTTCCAGGGTCTGCCGCAGCGGAGGTATATCCTTGCTCTTAAAGAGTGCAGCTTCACTCTGATATGCCAGGTACTGAAGCTTCAGTATCTCTTCAAGGTCCGTTCTATCGGCTTCTGATATGCATATACCGTCTTTATCTGCTTCCCTCATCATACTGCATAACTCGGCATTGCTCTCTCTTTCGATACTGCACAAATCGGCGTCAGTCTCTCTTACAATACTTACGAAGCTTTTCATCTTCTCCGTATCCTTCACCTTATCCGTCTCCACACCGGA
>DOVG01000301.1:0-9909 GCA_003520205.1 Lachnospiraceae bacterium | reverse complement strand
GTTCCCGAATCCACCAGTACAAGATCCGCAGATGACGCTTCTATCTCGGAAACATCCTTAACCTTTCTCATGTTGAAGGCCTTGATGATTCGAGGCTTGTCAGATTCAAGCTTGTCTGCTCCGACTCTGTCTGCTTGGTCTTTCACCGCTCCCGAAGTCATCCGCCTCAGCTCTTCGATATACCCGTTGTCTTCCGTACCATGAAGCTGTGCTATATCAATGGCACCTTCGTTCATAAGCTCTGCAACAAAGGATACATCCTCATCGACAAAGACTCCAACCGCTTGTATCCTGGGACTCAGGCAAGCCCTCAGCTTCGCGGCTGTTTCCTTATCCACACATCGGTGACTGAAATCCGCAAAGACAAATCCTATATATTCCGGACAAAGTTCATTTGCAGCTTCGATATCTTCTATTCTTTTTAAACCGCATATCTTTATCTTCACCATTCCCTATCGGTTTTCCTTACTATCTCTTATCTTCTTAATTATCCCTTATACCGTCTTACTCTTCCATAATCAATCTATAAGAGTATTATTCTTTAATTCACGTATAAGACCTGCTTTATCAGAACTTCTCATCAGCATCTCACCTATAAGTACCGCATCCGTTCCGTTCTCGTAAAGAGCCTTTACATCGTCCGGTGTCATGATACCGCTTTCCGAAACGAATATTATATCTGACGGAACCATGTCTCTGAGGCGGATGCTGTTACTTATATCCACCGTGAAGTCCTTAAGATTACGGTTATTTACACCGACTATCCTTGCTCCCACAGCGAGGCATCTCTTAACCTCCTCCGCATCATGTGCTTCGAAGAGGCAGGAAAGTCCAAGCTGGTCCGCTATCTCAAAGTATTCCGTTAGCTCACTGTCACTCAGTATCGCTGCTATAAGAAGTACGGCTGAAGCGCCCATAAGCTTTGCCTGATATATCATATATGAATCTACTGTAAAATCTTTTCTTAGTACGGGAATTTTAACTTCCTTTGTTATTGCTTTCAGATATTCATCACTTCCCTTGAACCTTTCCGGTTCTGTGAGACAGCTTATCGCATCTGCTCCTGCCGTTTCATACTCTCTGGCTATTTCAAGAAAAGGGAAAGCCTCAGCTATAACGCCTTTAGATGGTGAAGCCTTCTTCACTTCTGAAATAATAGAAAGACCGTCTCTTCTAAGCGCCTTCTCAAAAGGATAATCAAATCCCTTATCTCTATCACCTTCAGCAAGAAGAAATGCATCCCTTTTTATATCTTCCTCAGAATAGGTAAGCTTCTGTTTCTCTATTCTTAATCTTGTGCTATTTGCAAGCTCTTCCAGTATCATATCTATATCCTCTAGCGATTACTTACTTCAACAAATCTCTCAAGAGTCTCTACTGCCTTACCAGAAGAAATAATATCCTCAGCAAGACTTATTCCGTCCTTCATGGAAGGTGCCTTACCGCCTATATAAAGTGCCGCTCCTGCGTTCATCAGCGTAGCTGCTCTCTTAGGTCCTTTCTCCTCACCACTCAGTATCCTTCTGGTTATATTTGCATTTTCCTCCGGGGTACCACCTGCCAGATCACTCTTTTTACAGGTCTCGAATCCAAAATCTTCAGGTTTTATAACCTTTGTTTTATACCAGCCATCCTTTATCTCACATATAGTTGTAGGTGAACTAAGTGATATCTCATCCAGCTTATCCTGTCCATAGACAACCATTCCCCTCTTAACTCCCAGATCACTAATTACCTGAGCAAGAGGTTCTACCAGATATTCATCATATACTCCAAGAAGCATCTGTGAAGGCTTACCGGGATTTGTAAGTGGTCCAAGTATATTGAAAACTGTTCTAAAGCCAAGTTCCTTTCGTATAGCACCTACATATTTCATAGATGTATGATACTTCTGTGCAAAGAAAAAGCACATTCCTACTTCATTCAGAAGTTCAATACATTTAGCAGGATCCTGCTGTATATTTACACCAAGCGCCTCCAGGCAGTCCGCTGTTCCACACTGTGAAGATGCCGCTCTGTTTCCATGCTTAGCTACTTTCATTCCACCGGCTGCAGCGATAAGTGCAGATGTAGTAGATATATTAAAGCTATGTGCATGATCGCCGCCTGTTCCTACTATCTCAAATATATCCATATTGGTATTAACAGGAATGGCATGATCTCTCATAGCTGCTGCACATCCTGCTATCTCATCCTTTGTCTCAGCCCTTGCACTCTTTGTAGATAAAGCGGAAAGAAATGCCGCATTCTGTGTCGGACTTGACTCTCCATTCATTATCTCATTCATGACTGTGTAGGCCTCATCATATGTTAAGTCCTGCTTATTAACGATTTTCTCTATTGCTTCCTTTATCATTTCTTATGTACCTCCTTATAAATGATTAAGGTATTAAAAAGAGAGTTGTGACATCTATGCCAGGAACCTCTTCAATATATGTTCTCCTTCAGGAGTTAATATAGATTCAGGATGAAACTGAAATCCATATACCGGATATTTTTTATGTTTTACCGCCATTATCTCTCCATCATCATCCGATACGGCTATTACTTCAAGTTCGTCAGGAATAGTTTCTTCTCTCGCTGCAAGTGAATGATATCTCGCAACCTTAATACTGCTTCCCAAACCATCAAATACCGGTTCATCCGCCTTGATATTACAAAGCGACTGTTTGCCATGCATAAGCCTCTTCGCATGTGTTACGGTAGCACCGTATACTTCACATATTGCCTGATGTCCCAGACACACTCCAAGAATTGGAAACTTTCCTGCAAGCTTTCTTACTACCTCTTCACATACACCGGCATCTGCAGGTTTCCCCGGACCGGGCGAAAGGATTATATGTGATGGTGCTAATTCTTCTATTTCCTGAACTGACATTTCATCATTTCTTATAACCTTTATATCCGGCTCTATCTTCCCTATCAGCTGGTAGAGGTTATAAGAAAAACTGTCATAATTATCTATCAGTAGAATCATATTATCTCCTTTCAACTCTTTATCCCAAATACTTATCTCATAATCCGGTTATCTGGAAATCTCCGCACTGGACTTAAGGGCATTAACTACTGCTTTTGCCTTATTTATACTTTCCTGATATTCTTTCTCAGGATCTGAATCTGCTACGATTCCCGCTCCGCTTCTTACGAAAACCTTTCCATTTTTCTTATAGGCTATTCGTATTGCTATACAGGTATCCATATTTCCGGTAAAGTCTATATAACCTATGGCACCGCCATATATACCACGCTTGTTATCTTCCAGCTCATCTATAAGCTGACAGGCTCTTATCTTCGGTGCACCTGACAGAGTTCCCGCCGGAAGCACAGCCTCTATAGCATCCAGAGCATCCTTATCTTCTCTTATCTCACCTCGAACAGTTGAACCGATGTGCATTACATGAGAAAATCTAAGTATTTCCATATAGCTTTCGACTTCTACTGTTCCAAATCTGCTTATCTTACCCAGGTCATTTCTTCCCAGATCCACCAGCATGTTATGTTCTGCAAGTTCCTTTTCATCCATAAGAAGTTCTTTTTCCAGCTGAATATCCTCTTCATAGGATTTGCCCCTTGGTCTTGTACCTGCAAGCGGAAATGTATGAAGCACTCCATCTTCCAGCTTAACAAGCGTTTCAGGCGACGCACCTGCAACCTCAACATCCGTACCAGAGAAGTAAAACATATACGGAGATGGATTTATAGTCCGTAATATTCTATATGTATCAAGGAGACTTCCCTCAAAAGGAGCAGCCAGTCTGTTTGAAAGAACTATCTGGAAGATATCACCTTCGTAGATATGTTCTTTAGCCTTTTCGACCATCTTACAGTAGCTTTCTTTATCAAAAAGCGGACTGAAATCCCCTAGTATTGAGCCTTTCAGATTATCTGCCTTTTTACCGTTTTCTATAAGATTTTTAAGCTCTGTAAGTTCCTGAGACACACGATTATAATCAGTATCTATTTCATCTAATCTGACATTTGCTATCAGAATTATCTTCTGTCTTACATTGTCGAATGCTATTACCTTATCAAAGAGCATTACATCCACATCTTTGAATTCATCTTCATCGAACACCTCTCTTTTAAGAACCGGTTCCGTATATTTTAGATAATCATATGAAAAGTATCCCACCAGTCCTCCAGTGAATGAAGGAAGAAAATCAAATCTTGGACTTCGAAATTCAGCCAGTTTCTCTCTCAGATATTCAGAAGGATTCTCCGTATGAAAATTGATTTCCTCATTTGTATCTGTTACAACCTTCATATCACCATTTATACAGCTGATTTCCATCTTCGGGTCAAAGCCCAGAAATGTATATCTGCCCCAGGTCTCCTGTGCCTGCGCTGACTCTAACATATATACATGCCGTGATGCAGCCTTCAGAACACGAAGAGTTTCTATAGGTGTTGTAAAATCCGACAGAAGCTCGGTACTAACTGGTGCCACTGTATATTCATCAAGATTTAAATTCTTTAATTCATCAAGAGATGGTCGTAATTTCATATTCTACTCCTCCATAAAACCCAGAGTATTTATCTAAGCACTCTCCTACACTTTACACAGTCTTATATCCGCGACTCTTGAGACTTGCCTCAACCTCGGCATAACCTGCAACCTTCATTACAGCCAGCGGAGTCTTTGAATCACGACTATATGATACATACAGATACTCTATATTGATATTACAGGTCTGAATCGTATCAAGGAGCGCTGTCAGACTTCCTACATCATCCGGTATCTCTACACCGATAACTCTGTCGAGCTTACACTTATATCCGGCATCTGTAAGTATTTCCATAGCCTTGTCCGGCTCGGTAACAAGCATTCTTACTATTCCAAACTCTGCACTATCATTTGTTACTACATTATAGATATCGATATCCGCATCAGATATTATCTTCGATACCTTTAACATTGCTCCTTTTGCATTTTCTGCGAAAATTGATAATTGATTGATCATAATAAAACCTCCGATAAAAAAATAAAAATCCTGTCCCAACAATCAAATCAGTTTGACTGCTGGGACAGGATATAAATACTATTATTCCTGCGGTGCCACCCGGCTTGATGTACATAATACATCCACTTAACGCTTACTCGGTTACAATAATATAGCCTTAGTTTCTTTTATAAGCTGAACTTTGTTAACGAAGATTCACGCTCCGTCTCCCATACTCAGTGCATAAGCACCTTTTCAGGTTGCCCTCTGAAGTCCATTCGATAAAACACTTAACATCTGCCATCTCACCATCGGCAGTTCTCTGTAGAAAAGGAGGTCTTACCTACTTACTCTTCATCCTCGGTTTATTTAGAAATATTTAATTTAAAACATGAATGAATACTACCACTCTGCATGTTCTTTGTCAAATGAATTTTGTCATATGGTTGATATTCTCGGAGTGATATCCTCCAGAACATCCAGAAGTATTCTTACTGTATCAAGTGATGTGAATATAGTCACACCATTCATTATTGCACATCTTCTTATCTTTGCACCATCTTCGTAATGTATGCCTGACAGTATAGCTCGTGTATTTATGATGTAGCTGACGTATCCTGCTTCTATAGACCTAAGTACCTCATCACTTCCATCACTGAGCTTCCCTCTGATACGGGTTCTTATTCCATGTTCTTTCAGGAATTCTCCTGTTCCAACTGTAGCCTCGATATTGAAGCCAAGCTCATAGAAACGTCTGACAAGCGGAAGCGCCTCTTCTTTATCCTCATCTGCAAGAGTAACCATTACAGTTCCATACTCTTTCATCTTTATTCCGGACGCCTGAAGCGCCTTATAGAATGCTCTCTTCAGACTTCTGTCATAGCCTATAGCCTCACCTGTAGACTTCATTTCCGGCGACAGATAAGGATCCATACCATTCAGCTTTGCAAATGAGAATGCCGGTGTTTTTACATACCACTTCTTGCTCTGATTATTCTTAAGCTTCTCTCCGCCTTCAGATGCCACTCCTACATAGCCCTGCTCCTTAAGACTCTTTCCAAGCATAGCTCTTGTTGCTATATCTACCAGTGAATAACCTGTTGATTTGGAAAGGAATGGAACACTTCTTGAAGCACGAGGATTTACCTCTATGATATATACACTATCGTCCTTATCTACGATGAACTGTATATTATAAAGTCCGACTATACCGATTCCAAGACCAAGCTTCTTAGTATAATCAGCTATAGTTTCTTTTACCTTTTCCGAAATGGAATACGGAGGATATACGCTTGTACTGTCTCCTGAATGTACGCCGGTTCTCTCAACCAGCTCCATGATACCCGGAAGGAAAACATCTGTTCCGTCACAGATAGCGTCAACCTCTACCTCTTTACCGACTATATACTTATCAACCAGAACAGGTCTGTCTTCATCTACTTCAACTGCAGTTCTTAAGTAATGTCTGAGCATTTCTTCGTTTGCCACAATCTCCATGGCACGTCCACCCAGAACGAAGCTTGGACGAACAAGAACAGGGTAGCCTATCTTTTCTGCCGCTGCAACACCACTTTCGATATCTGTAACAGCAACGCCCTTTGGATGAGGGATGTCCAGGCTCTCGATTACATTTTCAAATGCATCTCTATCCTCAGCCCTGAATATAGCTTCAAAATCTGTTCCAATGGTCTTGACGCCTCTCTTCTCCAGAGGTTCTGCAAGGTTAACCGCAGTCTGTCCACCCAGAGAAGTCACTACTCCTTCAGGCTTCTCCAGATCAATTATGTTCATTATGTCCTCTATGGTAAGAGGTTCAAAATACAGTTTATCAGCAGTTGTATAATCAGTTGAAACAGTCTCCGGATTATTATTTATAACTATAGCCTCATAACCCATTTCATGTATAGTTCTTACAGCATGAACTGTTGAATAATCGAATTCGACACCCTGTCCTATACGGATAGGACCTGAACCAAGAACGATTATTTTCTTCTTATCAGATACTATGGACTCATTTTCTTCTTCATAGGTCGAATAGAAGTACGGAACATAGCTTTCAAACTCGCTGGCGCAGGTATCTATCATCTTATATACAGGTTTAATGTCGTACTGTTTACGAAGATTCCATACATCATCTTCACTTACGCCTATAAGTTCTGCTATATAAGAATCCGAGAAGCCCATCTTCTTTGCAGAGTAAAGTGTATCTCTGTCAAGTATCTCAGTCAGAGCTGCATTTTCACTTACACTTTGTGCTGCCTCTTCGAGCTTTCTTTCGTAATCAACTATATTCTTTATCTTATCCAGGAAGAACATATCTATTCCTGTACGACTTGCTATAACCTGCAAATCCACGCCAAGCCAGATCAGCTGGGATAATGCATAGATACGATCATCAGTTCCTTCTTCGATATACTTAAGCAGCTTCTGGATAGCTTCTTTCTTATTATCAGGTTCCGGCTTATCAGACAGACTCTTTACATCGAACTTCTCCAGATGAATATGATTCTTTCCATCTTCAAGAGATCTGATAGCCTTCAGAAGACTTTCCTCCAGAGTACGTCCCACACTCATGGTTTCACCGGTTGCTTTCATCTGTGTTGAAAGCTTATTAGAAGCAAGAGTGAATTTATCAAATGGGAATCTCGGCATCTTAGTTACTATATAATCAAGTGCCGGTTCAAAACATGCCGGTGTATTAGCCAGATGTATCTCATCCAGATTCATACCTACAGCTATTTTGGCAGATACTCTTGCAATAGGATAGCCACTTGCCTTTGAAGCAAGAGCCGATGAACGTGATACTCTTGGATTTACTTCAATTACATAATAGTTAAATGACTGCGGATCAAGCGCAAACTGACAGTTACATCCACCCTTCACGCCTAACGCTCTTATTATTCTGAGAGCGCTGTCACGAAGCATATGATACTCTTTATTCGTAAGTGTCTGACTTGGAGCAACTACTATAGAATCACCGGTATGAATACCTACCGGATCAAGATTCTCCATATTACAAACTACGAGAGCCGTATCATTTGCATCACGCATTACTTCATACTCGATTTCTTTATATCCCTTGATACTCTTCTCAACCAGTACCTGGGAAGTCGGTGAAAGAGCAAGAGCATTCTTCATCTTCTCACTCATTTCCTCAGGATTATCGGCAAAGCCTCCTCCTGTTCCACCAAGTGTAAATGCGGGTCTAAGAATAACAGGATAACCTATCTCTTCTGCCGCCTTAAGTCCTTCTTCAACTGTATATGTAATCTTAGATGGAACAACCGGTTCTCCCAGCTTCTCACAGAGTTCCTTGAATTCCTCTCTGTCTTCAGCACATTTTATACTGGCCGCATCTGTTCCCAGAAGTTCTATCTCACATTCCTTCAGAACTCCCTTATCAGAAAGCTGCATAGCCAGATTCAGACCTGTCTGTCCGCCTATACCCGGGACTATGGCATCCGGTCTCTCATAACGGCATATCCTTGCCAGGTACTCAAGAGTAAGAGGCTCCATATATACCTTATCGGCAATCATCGTATCTGTCATAATAGTTGCCGGATTCGAATTTGCAAGTATTACCTCATAGCCTTCCTCTTTAAGAGCAAGACAAGCCTGGGTTCCTGCATAGTCAAACTCGGCAGCCTGACCTATAACTATAGGACCTGATCCTATAACAAGTATCTTGTGTAAATCTTTTCTCTTAGGCATTTTCCATTCCTCTTATATATATGGTGTTTACTGTGAATCTGACATCAGTTTAATAAATCTATCAAATAAATATGTACTATCCTGTGGTCCCGGAGCACTCTCAGGATGATACTGTACAGAGAACACTCTTCCATCCTCTGAAACAAGTCCTTCAACAGTATTATCGAGCAGATTAATATGAGAAGCTTTAAGACCTGTTCCTGCAAGCGAGTTATCATCTACAGCATAACTGTGATTCTGACTGGTTATTTCTATTCTTCCGGTAGCAAGATCCTTTACCGGATGATTACCACCTCTATGACCAAACTTCAGCTTGTAGGTTTTAGCTCCATATGAAAGTGCTATCAGCTGATGACCAAGGCATATTCCAAACATAGGAAGTTGTCCTCTGAGAGTCTTAAGTGTCTCTATGACTTCCGGAACATCCTCCGGATCTCCAGGGCCATTCGATATAAACAGTCCATCAGGTTTCATACCTATGATTTCTTCCGGTGTAGTATTATATGGAACTACCGTTACGTTACAGCCATGCTGATTAAGTTCGCGAACTATATTCATCTTCATGCCACAGTCTATGGCAACTACACTGAACTTAGGATTTGTAGTTCTTGCATACCATCTCTTCTTAGAACTGCATCTCTTAACTGCATCTCGTCTAAGCTCTGTTTCTTTAAGAATCTTAAGTCCTTCTTCCAGTGACGTATCGTAAGAAGTGATAAGTGCCTTTCTGGAACCCTTATCCCTGATGCTTCTGACCAGCTTTCTTGTATCTACTCCATATATTCCCGGCACATCAGAATCTTCAAGAAGCTCGGAAAGTGTTCTGGTAAATCTGAAATTCGACGGATTATCATTTACTTCCCGTACTATTAACGCTCCGAGATTAACGAGTTTACTTTCGAAATCCTCATCCGTGATTCCATAATTACCAATCAGCGGATAGGACATAACTATGGCCTGATCTGTATATGACGGATCTGAAACTATCTCCTGATAACCGACCATCGAGGTATTGAATACTATCTCACACACCCTCTCACTGTCGGCACCAAAGGAGTATCCTTCATACACACTTCCATCCTCAAGGATAATCTTCTTATCATACTCTTTCATATAATCGCCTCATTTTTTCTTTACAATTTTACTGCTATTCCCTCATATTTCAGCATGTAACATCATTCTACAGTAACACTCTTTGCAAGATTTCTTGGTTTATCTACATCAAGTCCTTTAGAAACACTTATATAGTATCCCAGTA
>DOVG01000073.1:3364-5223 GCA_003520205.1 Lachnospiraceae bacterium | reverse complement strand
TAATTAAGAAACACTATACTAGTATTCGCGAACGAGCTGACGAAGTAAGACACGAGTGTATGCCTGAGGGACCATAAGCGGTCTGTTCACTTAGCGATTCGCAAGTCGAAGACGAAGCGAGAGCTTAGTGAGCCTAGGGCACCGCGCCTGTGCGAGAGCTGAGTCCTCTCAGGCATAGCATCTCGTGGCTACGTAGTTTCAGCTCGACGCGGAAAAATGCATCAAAAAATTTATATTAAGAAACGAGGGGTTTGCCCCCTCGTTCATAAACACATTTACTTACCCTTCTTCTTAAAGATTGAAACAGATAGCGCCGGAACTGTAATTGTTATATAGTTCTTCCTATCGTCAACCTCTCCTTCTTTAGACTTCTTAACAGTCTTATTATTATGCCCTTCACCACCAAACTTAGGCAGATCACTGGAGAATATCTCTTTCCAGCTTCCTGCTGAAGGAACTGCCAGCTTATAGTTCTTTGCATCAATCGTCGTAAAGTTACAGATTACCAGCAGTGTATCCTCTTCTTTGGAACCTCTTCTTTCAAAGGATATGATAGAATGATTTGCATCATTTGCACTTATCCAGGCAAATCCATCCGGTTCATAATCCTTCTCATGAAGAGCCGGTTCCTTGATATATAAATCATTTAACTCTTTTACATAATCGTATATGCATCTATGAGCATCAAACTCAAATAGTGACCAGTCCAGTTCTGTTGACTCATTGAATTCTTTCATCTGAGCAAACTCCTGTCCCATAAACAGAAGCTTCTTTCCAGGATGAGCCGCCATAAATCCATAAGCCGCACGAAGATTTGAAAATTTATCCTCATAACCGCCAGGCATTTTCTCAATCATAGATTTCTTCTCATGAACCACTTCATCATGTGAAAGAACCAGAATGAAATCCTCACTATATGCATAAACCATACTAAATGTAAGCTCGTTATGATGATACTTTCTGTAAAGAGGATCAAGGGATATATATCTAAGGAAATCATTCATCCATCCCATGTTCCACTTAAAGTCAAAACCAAGTCCGCCCTCTTCTATAGAATGAGTCATCATCGGCCATGCTGTTGACTCTTCGGCAATCATCATTACCTCAGGATAAAGTTCATTCATCTTGGTATTTAATTCCTTAATGAACTGAACAGCTTCAAGATTCTCATTTCCGCCGAATTTATTAGGAATCCATTCGCCTTCGCCTCTTCCATAATCCAGATAGAGCATAGAAGCTACTGCATCCATTCTGATACCGTCTATATGATATTTGTCAGCCCAGTAAAGAGCATTGGCTACGAGAAAATTTCTAACCTCATTGCGCCCATAATTAAATATATAGGTTCCCCAGTGAGGATGTTCTCCCTTCATTGGATTCTCATGCTCATATAGAGCAGATCCATCAAATCTTCCGAGACCATGTTCATCCTTCGGAAAATGCGCCGGAACCCAGTCAATTATAACTCCCAGTCCCTGCTCATGCATATAATCCACAAAATACATGAAATCGGTCGGCTTTCCATATCTTGAAGTGGGCGCATAATACCCTGTTACCTGATATCCCCATGATGGATCAAATGGATGCTCCATAACAGGCATAAGCTCCACATGTGTATATCCCATTTCTTTCATATACTTGGAAAGCTCTCTTGCTATCTCTCGATAATTAAGGAATTCTCTTCCATCATCAGGTCTCTTCCACGAACCAAGATGAACCTCATATATATTCATTGGAGACTTCTTAAGAGACTTCTTATCTCTCTTCTTCATCCAGTTACTATCATTCCATTTATAATCCAGCTTTGTAACTCTGGATGCATTTGCAGGACGTATCTCTGACATAACTGCATAAGGATC
>DOVG01000073.1:0-3241 GCA_003520205.1 Lachnospiraceae bacterium | reverse complement strand
ATAAATATCTCGAATATACCTGAGTAATCAAGCTTTCTCATCTGGTATCTTCTGCCATCCCAGTTATTGAAATTACCAACAACAGAAACTCTCTCAGCATTTGGAGCCCATACAGCAAAATGTGTTCCATACACACCCTCAAACTCCATAGGATGCGCTCCAAGCTTTTCATAAATCTCATAATGAAGACCTTCGTTGAATTGACTGATATCTATAGGATCAATTACTGGTTCAAATGTATAAGGATCTATAAATGACTCCTCATGCCCGTCAATAAACTTAGCCTTAACTCTATATTCAAATCTTTTCTTATCCTTTAACCTTATGGAATAAAATCCATCATATCTATCAGAAACAAGAGAATAGGTCTTACCCTCTGATATATCTGTTATTTTTACAACCTTGGCGTCAGGCAGATATACATTAACAAAAACATCATCTATACACTCATGTATTCCAAGTATATGATGTGGATTGTCATGCATGGCCTTTGTAAGCGCCTCTACCTCCATCCAGTTTATTGCAAAAACTGCCTTTCTTGCTACTGTCATTCACTTCTCCTTATCCGGCAAGTCAAAGATGTCACTACTAACTTTCCTATTCGAATATTCAATATTAAACCACCATATAGTATAACTAAATTGGTCTCTTCATGCAATAAAAAAGTGATACTCCTGTATTAGAAAAAAGACACTCCGCGTCATATACGCAAAGTGTCTTTTGAATTATATTTTATGAATAAATATACCACTTCTAAGCTTTGGTTCAAACCATGTAGACTTCGGCGGCATCAGAAGTCCGGCATCTGCAACTTCAAAAAGCTCATTAATCGATGTAGGATACATAGAAAATGCAACCTTCATATCCGTATGAACTCTTCTCTCCAGTTCAGAAAGTCCTCTTATTCCACCAACAAAATCTATCCTTTTGTCAGTTCTTGGATCTTCTATTCCCAGTATAGGAGTAAGAATATTATCCTGAAGCAAGGATACATCAAGACCACTTACAGGATCATCACTCTTTAAATCATCATGAATTGTAAGCTTATACCACTTATCCTCAAGAAACATACCAAAAGTAGCTTTACTATCCGGCTGGAACTGAGATGTAACCTCTTCTACTTCAAATCCTGTTTTAAGTTTATCTACAAATTCTGCTGCAGAAAGTCCATTCAGATCCTTTACAACTCTGTTATACGGAAGAATTGCAAGTTCACTTTCAGGGAAAAGAACTGACATGAAGAAGTTAAAGTCTTCCTCTCCTGTATAGCCGGGATTTTCTTCTCTCTTCTTTAATCCAACCTTTACTGCAGAAGCTGCTCTATGATGTCCATCAGCTATATATATCTTATCCTCAGCAGCAAATTCAGCCTTTATAGCAGCTATATCCTGCTCATCACTTATAACCCATACATTATGAGTTACACCATCATCAGCAGTAAATCCATAGGTTTTATCTGTGAGCTTTACACGGTTTACGATTTCGTTTACCTTAGCTCTGTCACGATACGCAAGAAAGATAGGTCCTGTTTGCGCTCCACAATTATATATATGATTTATACGATCCTGTTCTTTTGCCGCAAGAGTATTCTCATGCTTCATAATAGTACCATTTATATAATCATCAACTGATACAACAGCAACTATACCTGTCTGTGAACGTCCATCCATTATAAGCTCATATATATAATAATCAGGCTTCTCATCATGTATATATGTGCCATTTGACATGTCTTCACTAAGCATATCTCTCGCTTTATCATACACTTCCTGAGAATACATATCAAAATCATCAGGAAACTGTGTTTCAGGTCTGTCGATTCTTAAAAAGCTCTTAGGCTTATCCTGAACAAATGCTTTTGCTTCTGCTCTTTTATATACATCATAAGGAAGTGCAGCAACCTCACTAACAACATCCTTAGCAGGTCTGTAGGATGCAAACGGTAATACCTTGGCCATTTTATTTTCTCCTTAAACCACAAACACGACATGGACTGCTTAAGCCATGTCGCATCTGTTTTCTATTTATTCAATAATCATTCACTTATTATCTGCGTATGAAGTCAACTGCCTGTCCGATGGATTCATCAAATTCATCATCACTAGAGTTCTTGAAGATAAAGAGTTCCGGAATATTTTCAGGTGGATCGTAATTCTGTGTTGCCACATATTCATCCCAATGCTCTATCTTCCAGGTATCACGTTCTGAATTACGAGCTACCATTCTCTGATGAACTACTTCGATATCAGTATGTACCCAGATAATACAAAGCTCTGCATTTCTTAACGCAAGCTTCTTTCTCATCATAGCAAGCCATTCCTGACTTCTGACTTCTTTCTTGAAAGGAGCATTGATCAGAACTGTATCGTTATAATTGAGTGCATTGAGTGCAACCTCAAGGATAGCATCGTATTCAGCATCTCTGATATACTCATGAAAGAAATCTGATGATCTGTCAAATGGTTCTCCTGCCACTTTGTATATCTGTTTTGAAAGTACAATCAGATCATCCTTATCAAGATAAACACAGTTATTAAGTGCTCTTGCAAGATTTTTTGTTACAAATGTCTTACCACATGCCGGCGGTGACGTTACCAGTATCAGCTTTTTTCTAGCCATTCTTACCTCCCAACAGCTATATCATATAAATCAGCTGTATATTCTTATTCCCCTATAATACTTTAACCGCCGCTTTATTTCTTTGTTATAAATCCTTTTGCTGTAAGAAGCTCTGCACAAAGAACTGCTCCACCTGCAGCTCCACGTATAGTATTGTGAGACAGACCAACAAACTTATAATCGAAAATAGTATCCTCACGAAGTCTACCCATGGATACACCCATTCCGTTCTCGTAATTAACATCTGCCTGAACCTGAGGTCTGTTGTCTTCTTCCATGTAACGTATAAACTGCTTTGGTGCTGAAGGAAGCTCAAGCTTCTGAGGCTCCCCACTGAAGTTCTCCCACTTCTCTATAATCTGCTCTTTTGTAGGCTTCTTTCCGAAGTTTACAAATACAGTAGCTGTATGACCATAAAGAACCGGAACACGGATACACTGAGCTGTAATATTAGGTGCGTCATCACTCAGCTTGATGACTCCATCTTCAACTTTACCCCAAATCTTAAGAGGCTCTTTCTCAGACTTTTCTTCTTCACCACCGATATATGGGATGATATTCTCTACCATCTCCGGCCAGTCCTTGAAATTCTTACCGGCACCCGAAATAGCCTGATATGTTG
>DOVG01000169.1 GCA_003520205.1 Lachnospiraceae bacterium | reverse complement strand
GTAAGTATTTCCTTCATTGCCGCTGAGAAATGTGGCATAGAATCAGGAAGTGATATATACTTCTGACTTATTACTTTACTCTGGAAACCATCCTTAAGAATACACAGCCTCTTCTTTGAAGTCTTTTCCATGGCATTTGTTACAAATGCATGCGCTGCACTCTTCATAACTCCACGTCTTACATCGCTGTCAAACG
Organism: Lachnospiraceae bacterium; assembly: GCA_003520205.1. Lineage (GTDB taxonomy): Bacteria > Bacillota > Clostridia > Lachnospirales > Lachnospiraceae > Eubacterium_Q. The sequence continues at coordinate 4,025 of DOVG01000169.1, read as the reverse complement.
ACACAAACATTGCATTGATATCCTGCATAGATGGATGCTTATCAGCAAATGCAACTGATATAACCTTTTCATTTGGGTATACCCCAAGACCAAGCAGGAAATTCTTATATATATGCTCCATATCTGAAGCAATAGGAACAGCCCTGTCACCATTTATATCTGCTTCATGGTTAACCATCATATTAATGATACCTGTTCTGAACTGCTCGATACGTTCTTCTGTTATATAGTCTGAAGGAAGAAATTCATGTCTCTTCGCATCTGTAAGAGTATAATCAACTATCTGCCTTCCCTTCGCTGCCAGATCCTGGACTGCATTTCTCAGATCCTGGCCAAACTGTTCATATGTATCACTTAACTGTTCTGCTCTCTGCCTAAGTTGTCTTATGATATCTCCGAATACATCCTGTGCATTCAGTTCTTCAACTAGCATAGTACGTTCTTTCGCAAGGGCATTTTTTAGACAAGCATCATAGTATCCGTCTTCTGTCTCTCTTTTTGCAGATGGAAATGTAAAGAATCTCTTCTTAACTATCTGAAGTATAGAATCCACGATTCTCTCATATTCAGTAGACGGCTTATACTCTGACAGTTTTTGCTCAAGGTTCTTGGCCTCATTTACCATTCCCTGATCCTGGTCACATCCGCCAATTCCTTTAGCTCCTATAATTCTCATTGTTATATATGGGCCATAAGTTCTCATATATTTCTCAATATTTGAATCCAGAGCCTGAGACATCTTAATACGGAGCGACTTAACGATAACAGGAATATCTGACTGTACTGCACTGAGTGCCTGCGGAAGAGCTGTACTCAACCTGTCCACTCTCTTTTTTATATCCTTATATATAGGTTTGACATACTGACCTGTTTTAATAAGTCCATTAACAGAAAGGTCTATTTCATCTCCAGGAGCACCAGCAAGAAAAGCTCTCATTTCACCAAATGCCGCCTGAATATCCTGCTCCATTTTCTCATCCTTTGCAGGCATCCTGTTAAGTCTCGCATATGCCTCATTAAAGACTGTACACTCAACTATATTCTCGATTTCTTTTATAGGAATCTTGTAATCTGCTTCATTAATAACCTTGAAATATCCAAGCTTACTTTTCTCAAAGAATGAATCTCTTAACAGCTTACGTCTTCCATTTTCATCTGCATCATCTATATACTTATTATGAGCCAGTTTAGACAGGAAGTAAGCTGTATCATTATATATAATTCCATCAGGTATATAGCCTTGTTCATCCTTCTTACCAGATACAAGCATACATGCATCGAACATATTCTCACTCATACTTATTCTATGAGATGTGCTTTCAAATACATAACTCTTTCCCTCATAAGCAGCCTGAATATATTCAGACACTTCCATCATGGTTGCCTGACCATTTGCCAGAAGCAGTGTTCTAAGCTCATCATTCTGATATATCTCAAGATTAGAAAAGAGAACATCCGGCATAAGCAGACATCCGCCCACTCTGACATTTTCCCACCTACGTGACCTGGCATAAGCTCTTATATTGTAAGTAACATCACCTAAGATACCACTTCCCGTTCCACCACAAACACTGGATACAATAATGATATCTAGTTTCTTACTTACTGAATCACTATATAAATCTTCCAACTTCTCAAAAAGAAGGATACGCATATCTTCATATGCATTTGAAAACATCAGTCGTCCAACCTGTCTATTTCCCTGAGCTCCTTCTGTTCCTATATGAAGTTTAGGAAAATCAGGACGCATCCACTTAGCCAGATTATTCTGAACAGGCTGATTATTATATCCTTTTTCAAGCAGATCCTCCAGATTAGGTCTGTATATGCTCATTACCTCAAGCGCATTAAGTCCCAATCCTTCCTTGCTGCTCTTTATTGTCTCCTCCATTTCAGGTATATCTGAATCTATCAACAGATAATGTATATTATCCTCACTTGTTATCTCACTTCTGAGCATACCCTTAAGGGCAGTTACTACTTTACCACCTATTCCACCAAGTCCGACTACAAGAAGATCACCATTTATTTTCTCTCCCTGCTCGTCTTTACCAAAGATTCTTACATCCTTTAATTTAGAAAACTCTTCTTTTTGTGTCTGAAGTAGAATCATGTCTATTCTCCTTAAGTTCCCCTACATAAATCAAATACGGTACTATTATACACTATTAAGTATAAAAAACCTACATATTTTTGTAAATTTTTTACAAAAGATTTACAGATTATTTACATTTAATATAAAGCGGTTCTATCAGTTGCTCATACGAAGGATTAAGTTAAAAAAAGAGGTGTCATATATCACGACACCTCTTTATAAAATCTTATTTTATAAGGATTTAAGCCTTTCCTGCAGAACCAAATACTGCTACACGATCCTTAACTTCATCTCTGATAGCCTGAGCACCAGGAGCAAGAAGCTTACGTGGATCATAGCCTTTACCCTGCTGATCCTTACCTTCTTCGATATACTTACGTGTTGCAGCAGCAAATACTAACTGACACTCTGTATTAACGTTAACCTTAGCTACTCCCATTGATATAGCTTTCTTAATCTGTTCATCAGGAATTCCTGAACCACCATGAAGAACAAGTGGAGTATTTCCGATTTCAGCCTTAACAGCTTCAAGTACCTGGAACTGAAGTCCTTCCCAGTTATCTGGATACTTACCATGAATATTACCAATACCACAAGCAAGCATATCTACGCCAAGATCATTAATCATCTTGCACTCAGCAGGATCTGCGCATTCACCCTGTGATGATACACCATCCTCTTCACCGCCGATACCACCAACTTCAGCCTCGATTGAGATACCCTTTTCATGACAAATAGCAACAAGTTCTTTTGTCTTCTCAATATTCTCATTGATAGGAAGTGAAGAACCATCGAACATGATAGATGTAAATCCAGCCTCAATACAAGCCTTAGCTCCTTCATATGAACCATGATCCAGATGAAGAGCTACTGGAACAGTAATTCCAAGTGACTCATCCATAGCTTTAACCATAGCTGCAACTGTCTTAAAACCAGTCATATACTTACCTGCACCCTCAGATACTCCAAGTATAACAGGTGTCTTAAGTTCCTCACACTCAAGCAGAATTGATTTTGTCCACTCAAGATTGTTAATGTTGAACTGTGCAACTGCATATCCACCAGCAACTGCTTTCTCGAGCATTTCCTTAGCTGAAACTAACATTTTATTACCTCCGTAAATTATATTTTATTAATGGTCTCCTGCAGATACAGTCATTACTGTATTTGATTACAGAGCCCATCATATAAGTCGCATATACGATTATAACCCAAACATCTGTTTTACACAACAAAAAATGTTAAATGAATCTAACACTGACATTTTATAATTAAGCAAAAACAGCGGGTGGTTACCCACCCGCTATTATATCCTTTAGCATAATTAATGTAAAGAATTACTGAACATCATTGAAGCCTTCCCTTGCTGCATATGTTGTATGCAGAAGTTCATGTGCCTTATGACTATTTGGTTCTCCAAGGAACTTCTCATAAAGTTCAATAATCTGAGGATTATTATGTGACTGACGAAGAGTCTGTCTCTCATCCTCTGAGTAAAGAGCCTGTGCTCTCTTCTCCTTATATGTATCCATGATATCATCTGACTCGTTTGGAAGGAAGCACTCACGTACATATGGCTGACCGCCACCATTGATACATCCACCCGGACATCCCATGATCTCGATGAACTGATACTTAGACTTTCCTTCTCTAATCTCATCAAGAAGTACGCTTGCTGACTTCATACCTGAAGCAATAGCTACATTAACTGTAGTTCCGTTGATATCGATAGAAGCTTCTCTGATACCTGCATCATGTCCACGAACCGCTTTGAATTCGATTGGCTCTGACTCTTTACCTGTAAGCTTAAAGTAAACTGTACGAAGAGCAGCTTCCATAACACCACCAGTAACACCAAAGATAACTCCGGCACCTGTGTAATCACCCATGATATCCTGATCCCAGTCTTCATCAGGAAGTCTGTTAAAGA
>DOVG01000013.1 GCA_003520205.1 Lachnospiraceae bacterium | reverse complement strand
TTATCTTAAATGGCTTGATTAACGACCTGTGAATTTCTGTTTGAATCTTTCGATAACAGGAGTGAGCTCACTCATTTTAAGAAGAAGTGCCATGACGAAGTATGTGGCTCCACCAAGAACAACGAGGACAAACAGTTCCAGAATCTGGAATTTCTTTGTATCTATAGGTATATGGTGTTCAAATATTATCATTGCCGCTGTAGTTACAACAAACATAACTGCGCAGCTTATGGCACATTTCACAACTGAATCCTTTATCTCTCTTCCGTTTATATGACCGACCTTACGCTTAAGGAAGAATGTCTGAACTGCCACACTGCAAAGACCGGCTACAGAATATGCTATTGCTATACCGTTTCCACCCCACAGCTTTGAGAAGATGACCGTGAGAACCATATTTAAGCATAGTATAAATATATTGATTCTAACAGGCGTTCTTGTTTCTTCGATGGCGTAGAATCCTTGAAGCATTATCTGCCTTACAGAATAACCAATCATTCCGATGCAGTAAAAACCGAGGACATTTGCAAGTATTGGGACATTTTCGGCTGAAAAGCTACCCTGAAAATAAACGGCTCTTACAAAAGGGATTCTGACAGCTATAAGTCCGACTGCACAAGGCAGAATAATAAATGTTACAGTTCTTGTCGCCATGGATATATCGCTCTTATAGCCTTCCATGTCTTTCTTGCCTACATGTTCTACCATTGTAGGGAATATAGACAGGGCAATGGACAGGGCGAATATATTAATTGGAAGCTGCATAATTCGCTGGGCGAGCTTGACAGTTGAAAGCATTCCCTGAGCTGCGCCAGATGCAAATCTGCTATTTACTACAAGGTTAATCTGAGTGACGGCAATACCTATGAGTACTGGACCAAATAGTCTGAAGAACTGCCTGACTCCTTCATGATCAAAGTCTATTATTTTTTTGTATTTAAATCCGTGCTTATAAATAGGAAATAACATGACCATAACTTCGATTATGGCACCAACTACAACACCTATGGAGAAACCGGCAATGCCTGTTCCAAAAGAAAGAAGCAGAACTCCGACGCCGATGATTGCTATATTATAGAGGACTGCTCCTATGGACGGTGGAGCAAAGTCTTTATAGGACTGGAGGATGCCCATGCATATACCAGCTATACACATAAAGAAGCCTTGAAAGAACATGATTCTTGTAAGCGTATAGGTAAGCTGCAGCGTTTCGGGAGACCATTTAGAAGATTCAACAACTATGTTCATTAGCTGTGGAGTAAAAATCTCTCCCAGAATACATAGAAAAGCAGCAACTATGGCAACTAAGTTAAAAACCGTACTTGCCATTTTATAACCATCTTCCTCCTGGTGCTTGGCCAGATATCCTCCGAAAACAGGAATGAAGGCTGCCGAAAGACCACCACCTACAAGAATAGTATATATAAGATCCGGAATAGTAAAAGCGGCTAGATAGGCATCCATTTGGTCGCCCAGATCGAATACAGTAGTCATAACAACTTCTCTTACATATCCCAGCAGACTTGAAAGCATATTAGTTATAACGAGTATTCCTGTAGCCTTAAGAACTCCGGACTCTGTTTTTGATCTTGTTTCACTCATGCGAGTGATTATAACATGAATTTATGTCGAGGTCAAAAAGTATCGGTTTTTATTGAAAGTAGGCGGTTTTGGTGTTATTCTATTAACTGGTTTATTAGTGTCATTATAAGAGACTGGAAGAGGAAAAATGTATAAAGATATAAATAATCTCATTATGTATCGTGAACTGGGAGAGGACAGTATCCTTAAGAATATTTCCGATATAATCAGAGACTTCGAACACGGGAAAGACAGTGATGAAGGGTTAATCAATCGTATATATAGAGAAATCAGGCGACTTCTCAGTCTTGGAACTGATTATGGCTTCGATAAGAATTTGTGGCATGATTATATTGCTTATGTAATAGTGACAAATGAGAATCCATTTTCTCTTACAGCAGAATGTCTTCAGTTGGAAGCCGGAAGTGTTGGCGGAATAGTCTTAAATGATATGAAGATATTCAACAAGGTATTTGATTATGACTTTTCAGATATAGAAAAAGAACTTCATATAAACTGTTTTTCTACTATTACTAATTATAAAGCAATTCCTAAAAGAGCCCAGTTGTTTAACAAAAATGTATCTTCAAAGATCCGAAAGCTAAGTGATGATATAGACGTCCTTTTAAGTGAGTCGAATTATCAGGCTTCTGATGATGCCGAATTAATGGCGGCTGAAGGTACACTGAAGCTTGTGACGTCCTTTTACCAGAGATATGGAGTTGGCGCACTTGGTCTGAATGAAGTATTCAGAGTGAGTGATGATAATGTTTTATACGACTTAGATAAAACATCGGGAAATGAAGTATTTAATCCAGGCATAACAAGAGTGGCAGACAGTATCATGCTTTCGGGAGGAGTTTTACTTCGCTCTATAAGCAATACTGATGAGGTAAAGCTGGATAACCTCGTAGGCTATGAGATACAGAAATCAAAGCTTCGCGAGAATACAGAAGCCTTTCTGGAAGGAAAGCCGGCGAATAATGTACTTCTGTATGGGGATGCCGGAACTGGTAAGTCCACAAGTATCAAGGCTCTGATAAATGAATATTCGG
>DOVG01000031.1 GCA_003520205.1 Lachnospiraceae bacterium | reverse complement strand
TTTACCCAGTTTTTTGGAAGGAATTCACCACATTACATCATATATCTGTTCAGTGGAAATATAGTAATGTCGTTTTATAAGGAATCGACCAAAGGAGGAATGGCATCTCTTGTTGGAAATGCCAATATCTTTTCCAAAATCAATGTTCCCAAATATCTGTTCCTTTTTTCTAAAAATGTATCGGCGTTAATTAATTTTGGTCTTACGATAGTTATTTATTTCATATTTGTAGCTGTTGATCACATACCGTTTCATATGAATTTTTTCTGCCTGATCATACCGATAGTATGTCTCGTAGTAATGAATATAGGTATTGGAATGATTCTATCAGCTCTATATGTATTTTTCAGGGATATCCAGTATCTGTATGATATATTCCTGACACTGCTTACATATACTTCGGCAATATTCTACCGCGTTGATCAGTTTAAGCCTGAATGGAAACAGAGAATATTCCTTCTGAATCCGGTATATGTATATATTAAATACTTTAGAACCATAGTTATTGATGGTAATATACCAAGTCTTGCATATCATGGACTTTGTATATTTTACGCATTACTATTCCTGGGAATAGGATGCTGGTTCTATAAGCACTATAATACTAAATTCCTGTATTATGTATAAATCACAGAAACGTGGTTTTTAGTAAATCAGGTAAAAAAGGATAGATAAATGAAGGCACTTGAAGTAAAGAATGTTTCAATTGCATATATGACTGGAGACTTCAGAAATATCGGTCTCAAAGAATTCTTCGTCAGAAAGATGAAAGGCGATTACGAGGTTCAGAAATTCTGGGCTGATAAGAATATCAACTTTAATCTGGATAAGGGTGATATGCTTGGAATCGTTGGAACAAATGGAGCGGGAAAATCAACACTTCTTAAGGCAGTTACTGGTATCATGGTTCCAACCGAAGGAAAAGTAAAGGCTCATGGAAGGATAGCTGCTCTTCTGGAGCTGGCATCCGGATTCGATGGAGAGCTTACAGTAAGAGAGAATACTTATCTAAGAGGCGCTCTGCTTGGTTATACAAGAGAGTTCATGGATGAAAAATATGATGAAATAATAGAGTTTGCCGAGCTGGAGGATTTTCAGGAAAGGATGTTCAAACAGCTTTCCAGTGGTATGAAAAGCCGACTGGGATTCTCTATAGCCAGTCTGATAGATCCTGACATCATTATTCTGGATGAAGTTTTAAGTGTTGGCGATGGAGCATTCAGAAAGAAAAGTCACGACAGAATGAGAGAAATTCTGGACAGAGGAGTTACAGGCATACTTGTATCACATAGTGTAAGTCAGGTAAGAGACCTATGTAACAAGGTTTTGTGGCTTGATCATGGAAATCAGGTAGCCTTTGGAAAAACCAGAACAATATGTGATGCATATGAAGTATTCTTAGCTCTTCCTAAAAAGGAAAGAAGAGTTCCGGAAAGTATGGAAGAGATAGAGGATCAGTCAAGACGATTTAATCTATATATCAAAATGTCTGAGAGGGAACGTGTAGATAATCCTGGCGATGAGATGCTTATGAGCGAAACTGTTATTGACAGACAGAAGAGATGGTTAAGACGTATCGACGCCATGGATGAAAAGGAAAGAGAGGCACTATATAAAGATTACAGTATAGGAGGTATTTAATGAATTTATTTAAAAGATGTCGAAGGGGCATAACATTTCTGCTGGCATTGGTGGTTGTATTATCGACATTAAAAATACCTGTTAATGCGGCAGAATCAAGTGACACAGAGCAGGGACCGGAACTGGTTCACCTAATGCCTGATGAGCTGGAAGCGGGAAAGCAATTCTACTTTAAAGGTATGCCATATAATGGCAAGAACAGTCCGGTTAAAGAGTTTAACGGTAAGAAGGTGAAGCCTGGTACTATCCAGAATTTTGCTTACACTCCTGATGGGAAATATGTATTTACCACAGGAGAAGGTAAGAGTGGTTCTACCAGACATACCATTCTATCAAGATGTAATATGCCTTCAAAGAAGAAGGCAACAGCGAAGGCCAAATTTGTTCAGGCACATGTACTTAATGGCTACGGACACGGAGAAACTATAGATATAACACAACCTAACCTGAAAAAACAGGTTTATTACATATGGGTTTCTACAAAGCCTTCAGGTGGTTTCTACGGACTTCAGATAGCAAGGATTACTTATGAGGTTAAGGATGGTGTGGGTGAGATAAGACATATAGAACGTCTTACTAATTTCTGCAAAACCAACTTTAACAAGAAAGGTAAGCCTGCAAGATTTGAAGATAAGAAATATGGCAAATACTATGCAAAAAGAGTGAATGTGTCTGTAGATACGGAAAATAACCAGATTGCATTCAGAATAGAATTCAAAAATGATCAGGTCAGATATGTTATCTATGATTACAAGAAGATAACAAAGGCCCTGAATAAACTGGAAAATGGTGGTCTGCTTGATATGAAGAATGCACTTAAGTGGCAGGTGGCGAATATCAAGTATAATTCAGTGCCATATAGAACCTTCCAGAGCTTCTGTATATCAGATAATACTGTATATCTTGCAGGTGGATATCTGAAGATGGGAGCCAAGATATATATGTTCAAGTATAAGCCTCATAAAAGAGGAAAGCTTAAGACAGAGACAATCTCTAAGAAAAAGACACAGACTATCATTAATATAATTCCACAGCTTACCGTTAAGAAAAAACAGCTTGGCGTAGATCATCTTGAGATAGAAGGTCTTAAAGTTTATAAGAACAGTAAGGGTGTCCCTTACATATATATCAATTTCTACCAGAAGGATATTCCTATAACAAGCAGTATAGGTGTATATAAGTTTAACTTGAGTCAGACTATCACTCAGGAGCAGTTAGAAGAATTGCGTGAGCAACAAAGAAAGGAAGCGGAGCAGCAGGCTCAGGAAGAACAGGCGCAGCAGGAACAAGAGCAGACGACTGAACAACAGACTGATACACCTCAGAACGATGTGACAGATACTGCACAGGATACAACAACAGATACTGTAACAGATACTCAGAATGAGCCAAGCGATACAGCATCAATTGAATATAACCAAGGTTAATGAGAGGATAACAAGTTGATAAAGTTTATTAAGGATATGTATTTTAAATACAAAGAAATAGTTAATTATCTGATAGTTGGCGTGCTAACTACAATTGTAGGATTAGGAGTATACTATGGACTTGTATTTACAGTACTAAATCCTGATAATCCTTTTCAGCTTCAGGTGGCAAATGTAATATCCTGGATAGCGGCTGTTACATTTGCCTACTTTACAAATAGAATATTTGTGTTCGAAAGTAAAAGTGAGAATATATTACAGGAAGCAGCTAAGTTCTATCTGGCAAGAGTAGGAACTCTTCTTATGGATATGGGAATTATGTTTGTCGGAGTTACATTACTGGGATTTAATGATAAGTTTGTTAAGCTTTTCGTTCAGGTAGTGGTGACGATAGCAAATTATATATTTAGTAAGCTCTTTGTATTTAAAAGTAAAAAAGAAAAGGTGGATTAATGTGCAA
>DOVG01000300.1 GCA_003520205.1 Lachnospiraceae bacterium | reverse complement strand
TAAATTCGAAGAAGACAAAAAATCTTGAGTAAAACAATAAAACCTGAAAATAATGGTCTTGCACGTACTTCATGCTTTGGGTTCGGATATGCTTGTCGAGTACCTAAAAAAAATCGAAGGCAATGCCATATAAATGGCTTAGAGAAAATGCTGAAGAAATAATGAATGAGGATTCTCAGTAGAAAAACTACCAGAATTTAAATGAATATGATGGAAACTGAAAGTATTACAGAGAATGGAGTGGCTGATACAGCCATTCTTTTTCTTTTAACCAGTTGTTAATTATGGTATAATAGGTATCGATTTGTTATACAAATCGATGCTCCCGAACAAAGTGAGGGATGCCTGTGCGAACGAAGTGAAGCACAGAGTTGTCGCGAAGCGACAAACATAGCTGCGAAGCAGATATGGCACAATAGGTATCGATTTGTTATACAAATCGATGCTCCCGAACAAAGTGAGGGATGCCTGTGCGAACGAAGTGAAGCACAGAATTGTCGCGAAGCGACAAACATAGCTGCGAAGCAGATATGGCACAATAGGTATCAATTTGCAAAGCAAATCACAATAGGTATGATATATGGTGTTAGATAAAGAATTAGAATCTGGGATAGAGAGGGATTGCTTATGAAGAAAAAAATGATTGCAAAAATGATTGCCATTTTTCTTGTGGCAATTATAGTTTTTACGTCTGTTACTGATGTTGAAGCAAAGACTAAGAAAATAAAGATTTCTTCTTCTACTTTGGAAAAGGGAAAACAGTTTACTCTGGTAAATATGCCATATAATGGTACAAAAAGTATCATTAAGAAGTTTAAGGGAAAGAAGCTTAAGATAAGTACTGTTCAGAATTTTGCCTATACGCCTGATGGAAAGTATCTTTTTACTACATCTGAGTGTCGTACAGGAAGTACGAAGCATACTATGCTTTGTTTATGCAAGGTTCCGGATGAAGTGGATAAGGATGCAAAAGCAGAGTGTCTTGATGCGATGGTACTTGAGAAGTATGGACATGGTGAAGCTATAGATATTACTCAGCCGGATGAAAGTGTGGAAGAGTATAATCTCTGGGTTGCTACTACTCCATATAAAAATAAGTATGGTAAAGATATTGCAAGAATTACTATGTCTGTTAAGGATGGAGAGTTAGCTATAAAGAAGACTGTTAAGATTACAGGATTTGACAAAGCTAATGTAAAGAATGGTAAACCGGCAAAGTTTGATGCAGGTTATCCACTTAGAAGACTAAATGTAGCAATTGATGAGGCAAATAATCAAATAGTTTTCCGGGTTCAGTTCAAGTCTGGAGTTAACTATGTAGCTTATAACTTCAAGAAAATAAATAAAGCTATTGATAAGGTAAAGGATAAGAAGAGTTATAATATACAGAAGGCTGCTAAGTTGCAGACTGCAAATCTTAGAACAAATCTGGTTCCTTTTAATAGTTTTCAGAGCTTCGCAGTATATAACAATATGTTATATGTTTGTGGTGGACATTTTAAGAAAGGTGCAGAGATATACGCGATTAAGTTAAAGACCTATAAAGAAGGTAAAGCAAAGCTTGATCAGAAGTATGATATGAGTGATGTATCAAAGGTTATAGTTATAGATACAAAGCTTACTATTAAACCTGAGGATTCAGAAAAGGCACTGACATTTGATAAGAAGAAGCTTGAAGTGGAAGGAATGAAGCTAAGAAAGAATTCCAGGGGCAAGCTGGATATATTTGTATATTTCATGATAAATGGCAAGTATACAAATATAAAAGGAAACAAGAATATGGGATTCCAGAATGCATCAACTGCCATATATAAGTTTGAAGTAAAGCCATAGGAATTAATAACATGTCACTTATTTCACTATCTTTTTTTGTACTTTTATCAGTAACATTTTTACTATATTTTCTGATGCCGATTAGGTTCAGATGGATGGTATTATTAATAATGAGCCTCGCCTTTTATATTTATGGCGGGGCTCTAAAGGCGCTTTTTCTACTGCCTGCGGTGTTGGTTCCGTATATTGCCGGACGAAGGATATCATCTATATATGAAAATGGTGATACAGACAAACTGAGTCAGAAGAAAAAGGCAAAGCCTTATGCGGTCACAGCAGTTATTATTCTTGTAGGTATGCTGGTTTTCTTTAAAATAGCCTCAAAGAGTATGAGTGGATTATCGGCTATACTGATGGGAAAAAAGATTACCATATCACTTCTTGTTCCACTGGGAATATCCTACTATACATTTTCACTTATAGGATATATACTGGATGTTTACTGGCGTAAGTCTAAAGCGGAGAATAATATACTGCACCTGATGCTGTATGCTATTTATTTTCCACATATAATCGAAGGTCCGATTCCAAAGTATGGAAGGCTGATGCCCGGTCTTTTAGAGGGACATAGATTTGATTATAAGCGTGTAACATTTGGACTTCAGAGGGTTCTCTGGGGACTCTATAAGAAGATGGTTATTGCTGACAGAGCTGCGCTTATGACAACTGCTGTTTTTAGTAATCATCTTGCTTATGCAGGTATATATTATGCTGTTGCAATTATAGCATCAGCAGTGCAGCTGTATGCCGATTTCTCAGGATGTATGGATATAGTAATCGGTATATCAGAGTGTTTTGGAGTAGAACTGTCAGAGAACTTTAAAAGACCGTTTTTTAGTACATCTGCTGCTGAGTTCTGGAGGAGATGGCATATAACTCTCGGTGCGTGGTTCAAGGATTATATATATATGCCATTAGTTATTAATCCGGGACTGCTGTCTTTTAGTAAGAAGATTAGAGATAAGTGGGGAGTAAGAGCAGGAAAAAATGTAATGACGGTTGTTCCGCTCCTGGTAGTCTGGTTACTTACAGGCCTCTGGCATGGAACTGGTCTGGGATATATCATATGGGGACTGTACTGGGGAATAATTATTATTTTTTCAACGGTATGTGCACCTGAGCTAAAGAAGTTGAATGACAGATTACATATAAATGTTGACTCGGCTGGCTGGAAGAGGTGGCAGAAAGTAAGAACATTTCTTATATTCTGCGGAGGCAGACTGCTTACAGCGCCGGGGAGCCTGCGGGTAAGCGGGGCTATGGTGAAGTCTTTTATAAGAGACTTTAATCCATGGATATTCTTCGACGGCGAGATATATAATGCAGGGCTGGATATGCCTAATATGTGGTGCCTTATCATTTCACTGCTGCTGCTTTTCGTTGTAAGCTTTTGGCAGGAAAAAGGTGTAAAAATCAGAGAAAAAGTTTCATCTTATCCGATAGCTATAAGGTGGATGTTATATATAGCACTTATATTTGCTGTTGTTATATTCGGTATCTATGGACCGGGATATAGCTCCAGTGCATTTGTTTATAGTCAATACTGATTTTATGACATAAGTGTCAAAAGTCAAACTGCGTTCCTGCTTGCAGGAAAAGCAGCTTGACCTTATGACACGCTGAAACACGAGGAAATAGCAGTTTTCGTAGAAAACTAGCGGTTTCTGAGTGTTTCTAGGATTGCGAGAATTTCGTAAGAAATGGAGCAATCCGTATGTCATATGGTGTTAAAAGGTACTTTTGACACCTACGTCATTTTATTTATAAGGAGAAAGAGAATGGAAGAGAGAGTATTAAAGGTATTGAGTGAAGAATTTCCTGATATTGATTTTACTTCATCAGATGCTTTGGTTGATGATGGAATTCTTGATTCACTGACCATTACAGGAATAATAGCTACACTTACGATGGAATTCGGAATAACCATTCCATACGAGGAAATAATCGAGGAGAACTTTAATTCTATTAAGGGTCTTGCAAGTATGGTAGAAAGGTTATCATAGAAGGAGTCTTCATATGATTGATACTCTTGTAAACAGGATATATGAGCTAAGCTTAAAAAACGCTGATAAAGTAGC
>DOVG01000129.1 GCA_003520205.1 Lachnospiraceae bacterium | reverse complement strand
GCCTTCCATCCATAAAGGCTCTCGCTTTAGCTGTTCTCACTATATACTGAGCTGCTCTTGGGCTCGCGCCTTCCCTGATATACTTATTATCTTCATGGGTTTTCATCACGATTGTTAATGCCCTGTCCAGCACAGCATCTGCTATAGGTATCTGCTGAATCATACTCCTTATAGCTATAAGCTCCTGAGCTGTAAGCATTTTCTGTGCCTTTTCCACGCCAAAGCCTTCTGTAAGTGTTACTATTCTTCCAAGCTCTTCCTTTGTTGGATACTCCACCAGCAGCTTCATGGCAAATCTGTCCAGCTGGGCTTCCGGGAGCGGATATGTTCCTTCCTGCTCTATAGGATTTTCTGTAGCTATTACAAAAAACGGATCAGGAAGCCTATAGGTTGTGTCTCCCACCGTTACTGTATGCTCCTGCATAGCTTCGAGAAGTGCTGACTGAGTTTTCGGTGTAGCACGGTTTATCTCATCAGCAAGAATTACATTTGCAAATATAGGACCCGGCTCAAATCTGAATCCACTTCCCTTATCATCTCTTACCATGATATTTGTACCTGTGATATCTGCCGGCATCAGATCAGGAGTAAACTGTATTCTCTTAAAGGACATATCAAATACATTACTGATAGTCTGAACCAGCCTGGTTTTCCCCAGTCCCGGCATACCTTCGAGCAGTACATTTCCACCTGTGAGAAGTGTCATAAGAACCATATCTATCGTTTTCTTTTGTCCTATTATTTCCTTTGAAATTTCCTTCTTAACCTCATTTATTCTAGCGGCAGCCTGTTCAAATTCTGTCATGACATCCTCCTATTCACCTAACTCAGAAAAATAATCTTTTATTATACCCGATACTGAACCCGGATATTTTCCTTTTTCTATCCCATCATACGCATTATTCTTATAATCATTTATCACTGTATTATATGGAACCTTCTCGCCGTCCCACGCAAGGCCATTTTGTTCTCTTGAATACTCCGAAGAATTATTTTCAGAGTATTTACCTGTTATATTCTTATTTACACTCACATAGTCATGATTATGATTTCTCTCGGATTCGCCTGTCTGATTACCTTGTCCGGCACCTGAGCCCCCTGGTCCGCCATTTCCATTTTGTCCCTCTCCCTGACCTTTTCCCTGGGCACTCTGACCACCTTCACCATTCTGGTTTCCGCCGCTCTGACCGCTCTCACCGCTTTCACCGTTCTGGCTCTCGCCGCTCTGACCGCTCTCACCGCTTTCACCATTCTGGCTCTCGCCGCTCTGACCGCTCTCACCATTCTGGTTCTCGCCGCTCTGACCATTTTCACCGTTCTGGTTCTCGCCGCTCTGACCATTTTCACCGTTCTGGTTCTCACCGCTTTGACCGTTTCCATTCTGTCCAGTTTCGGAAGTGTTGGAAGCAAGATTCTCACTGCCTTTCTGATTCTTCGCTATTTCGGCTGCGTCCTTTATACTTTTATAAGCATTTCCTGATTTTCCATTTGCTATACTGTTTAATTTATCCTCAATATCTCCCAGCTTATAATCATATGCACTTCGTGCTGACTCAAGTTCACTCTTAGATTTTACCTTTTTAAAGTTCTCCTTTGAAAGCTCTAAGGATTTCATCATCTTTTCAAGCTCTTTAAGCTCTGCGTCACTTAATTCTCCTTTTTCTACTTTCTCAAGAGCCTCAAGCATCTCGTTTATTTCCTTCACAGCTTCCTCAGCCTGTTTCTTTGCCAAATGAATCTCCCTGGCTTTATTCCTTGCCGGAGTATCCATCACAGAGACTAACAGAATACAGATAATAAGAATCAAATCGATTGCTACTCTTAGCCACGGTATATTTCTGTCGATTCTTACTCTGACCTGATTGTTACGGAGTGTTCTTTCTGCATCTTCTCTCTGGAGCTGACAAACTCTATCTTTATAGCTTTGGTTTTCGTATGCAGTAATTATCTTTTCCTTAAATCCAAAGCTGTCTATATATATAGCTGCCTGTCTATTATCTATTCGTTTTTTTATACCTATACATATTCCTGCTAAAATAGAAATAGCTACCGCTGCTATCCCGATATATACTGAATAATACATAGGTATAAAAAGACTGACTGACTGAATAACCAGCATCGAAAGAAGCCCCCACATAATAGTTTTTATCAGGGAGGCTCTGAACTGCCGGCTGTTTAGTTTCAGTCGTACATTATTAATGAATAGATTGATATATTCCATTTATTTCTTTCCAGGTTTTATTCTTAATGATGCTAAAATAACAAAAATAACTGTAAGTCCCAGCTGTGTCAGTTGGGAAATAGTCAGATATATCCCATCACTTAATAAGAAGCTCCAGAAACCTTTCGATGGATTAAATATTTCCTCAAGCAGATGATAATTAGACATATCACCTACAAAAAATACTATAAATGAAAATACAGGATTAATTGTAAGCGCGAGTGGTGCCAGATAATAACTGGTTCTATTTATATTTATCATGTATTCAAGAAGCCAGATAACAAACGGTATACCATAGATAACCAGATATATTACATAAGCTAAAATGATTGCTGTTATGGATTTCTTGCAGATTGAAGATGCAAATATACCTACACTTCCTGCAAAACAGGCAAATAAAAATGCTAGTAATATGTATATAAACAGAGTAATCCACGACAGACCACCTACCAAAAATGATAAAGAAAGAAGTGGAAGACTTGCTATTACAAACATCATAACCCTGATTACCGCTGACCCTATCTTGCCAAGTATTATAGCAGGTGCTGATATAGTAGTTGTAAGAAGAACATCCATGGTCTTTCTCTCACGCTCGCCTGAAATGGATGATGCTGTAATTATAGGAACAATAAGCGCGATAATTACCAGTTCTGTTATTCCAACCGCCGGAAAGAAATATATGTATCCATTATACACATCTACATTTGAAAGTACTCCCTGACCATAGCTTGAAGATAAATTCATTATGCTGAGACTCATAAGAAATACAATCATCAGAACAGCTTCATACGCAAAGAGTCCCCATGAGAATTTCATACTCCGGGAAATAACCTTCAGATCCTTTTTTATTATGGGACTTGTAAATGGATTAAACATCTGATCCACCTCCCTGTGTAATAGCCATGAATATATTTTCAAGACTCTTCTCTTCTCTATGGAAGCCACCTAAAATAACTCCATGTGACATCATGTACATGATTATCTCATTTGATTTTGCATCATCAGCAACTCCACCTATGACAACTTCATTTTCCTTGACAGACTCAACAGTTATTCCCGGACTTTCCTGAATCAGCTTCACTGCCTGTTCCATATCCGAACGGACAGATATAATCAGTTTACTGAAATCTATACCCCTGTTCAGTATATCTTCCATCTTACCTGCCGCTATCAGTTTCCCGTGATTCATGATTCCGATTGCATTACACATCTCCGATATATCTGCCAAAATATGAGAGCTTATGAGAATAGTCTTACCCATGGACTGCAGGTTCATAAGAAGTTCTTTCATCTCTACTCTGGCTACAGGATCGAGTCCTGATGAAGGCTCATCCATAACGAGTAACTGTGGATTATGTAGAAGCGCTCTGGCCACACAAAGTCTCTGCTTCATACCACGGGATAATGTATCAACATATTCATCTGTTTTATCGGACAAACTGACCAGATCCAGAAGGTCTCTGGAAACTGACTGAATATCCTTATAATTCATTCCATTTAATGCTCCATAAAACTCCAGATATTCCGACACCTTCAGGTTATCATATACGCCGAAGAAGTCCGGAACATAACCTATTAGTCTCTTGAGTTTCTTCATCTCATCAGGACTTGAGCCTCTCTTCATTCCATTCACTGATACTTCACCGGATGAAGCCTGCAATAGTCCACAGACTATTCTTATGGTTGTGGTCTTACCAGCGCCATTAGGTCCTACAAAGCCGAACAGATCTCCCTTCGGAATTCTGAGGGTCAGACCTTGTACGGCAGGAAAATTACCATAGTATTTGTATAAATTATCTATATAAAGCATAATGCATTTTTCTCCCTTCGGCTGTCTTAATACCAGTCATTATGTGTAGAGTAGCAGCATAACCATGATTTTTCGTTTTTATCCGTAATACCACTCTGCTCTCGCACGCCTATAACAGTCAGTTCAGAGATTTGACCACCGTTATTATTTCTTAAAATCTGATATACCATTGAAGCCGCCGCCAGTTTAGCTGACTCATCATACTTCTTTGTTTTATAAGGAATGCTGGTTATATTTTCCAGCATATTATCCGAATAACTACGAGACAGTGCGTTGTCCATATTTATATCACTTGATTCTCCATTTTTTAAACCTTCTATCAATTGATATTTATCACCTAAGCATACAATAACATAATCAAAATCAACACCTGTATCATTTATCACATTTCCCTTCATATGTTCAGCAGGAAATGAGTCAAGATAAGACTTTGATGAATTATCATTACTGTAAAGGTCTGAATCCATACTTGCATCTACCTTAAACTTCCCTTCCACCGAAGAATGTTTCATATATACAAATGCACCCATATCAAAGGATTCTTCCGGATAATATGTAAGCTTATTTGCCCCGCCTGTCTTTACAGAACCTATTATTTTACTATTCATATATCCTCCCGCACCTACAACTGACGCAGTTTTAAATGTATTATTAGTTGTTACACTCCAGTCTCTGGCTTTCGGATTATATCCCATGATATAAGATTTTTCTGATTCACTATCAAGATCACATACAGTAACAGACCTTAAGATAAGGCCTCTGACTTTTACTGAAAAGCTGAGCAGGAAAACAAATCCCACAAAAAGAACAGATATGCAGGGAATCACATACCATATAATTTCGCGTTTCTTCATTGCTTTGAGAATTAAATAAATAATAGGACCTATCAGAACAACATATATAATAAGAATCGTTACAAGTAACGGAACACTTTGTTTAGCCGGCTTTTCCATATAACTCATGATATTTTTTAAATCATAGATACTGATACCCATGCCGGAAGCCTCATCATCCGTAACTCTTGCACTTATCATATCAGTAAAATACGATGAAAAAGTCTCTTCAAATTTCTCTTTTTCATCCTTAAAATCAATGATTCTATAGGGACTTACAGCGATACATCCCATATCCATCGGACAGACAGAAGTCCCATAGTTTCCTGAATAAAAAGAATACCCTGGCTCTATAATTGCATAATCAAACTCTTCATCTGACGCTCCGCCATTTTCAGAAAAGGAAAAACCCGTAGTTCCCTTATAACTTATATCAAGAAATGATGAACTAAAGCCTGAAAGAACTTTTTCTGCTGAACCACCAGTACCAAGAAGGAGCATTCCTCCATTTCTGGTCCAGTTCTCTATAGCAGAAATAGTATTACCAGTAAGTGTTTTTGTATCATAATCATCTATAACAAGAAGCTGCAGATTATCTATCTGATCTATAAGATTATTTGCAGATATATCTACCAGCTTTATACTCTGTTTATTCTTGGTATCAAGTCCGATTTTTTTACCGCCAAAATCAAGAAAGCTTAAATCATCGACTCTATCCGAAAGAATCCCGGTATTTATATATCCGGAATAATTATTAAATATACCTCTGAAGCTATTGGAACCTACTACCTTCCCGGATTTATCAAGTATTAGTCCCGAAACACTATCTGATAATATCACATCATTTCCAGGAATTGATACAGTATATTCCTTTTCACTTCCCTTAGGAACAGATATATCAACTTCATATCCTACTGACTCATATGAGGCATTTCTTACAGCAACCCTAAGTGTTCCTGAGAAATCATCTCCCATATTAGTAACCGTAACATGAATATCGTAGATTCCTCCACTTAAGGATTTGTCAGCATACATATCGATTTTAAAATCACCTGCTGCCCTCGCAGCATTTACATCCTTGATACTGGCAGATATGATTAGTATAAGCATTACCAGTAAAATACTAAATGCTTTCTTCTTGTTCATTATAAATACTTATCCTCCATCTTTTGACATTGACTCTTTCCTGTGATAGAATTCCAAATGCGAGTAGAACGGGTAATCGCTCCTGGTATATCCAGGTGAGGAAAGTCCGGGCTTCACAGGGCAGGATGCCGGATAACGTCCGGTTGAGGTGACTCACAGGAAAGTGCAACAGAAAGTATACCGCCTCAGTCTCGTCACTTTGTGGCAGAACCGGGGTAAGGGTGAAATGGCGAGGTAAGAGCTCACCGCCTGGCTGGTAACAGACAGGGCATTGTAAACCCCATCCGAAGCAAGACCAAGCAGGAGTGCTGACGCGGCCCGCTGAGCTCCAGGTAGGTTGCTAGAGCCATGCAGTAATGTATGGTCCAGATAGATGATTACCTCGGAGGGCACACGCCCTCTATGACATAACCCGGCTTATAGTTCTACTCGTTTTTATTATACTTTGAAACAGCCTCCTCCTATAAACTCTCTCATAAGTGAGTTCTGCGGAATCAGCTTATCATCTATACCAAGGAAATAATCCAGGAATTTAAGAAGCCTCTTTGCCTCATAATATTCATCACTATCTTCCGGTACTCCAAAAAGCAAAGGCTCAGCATACAGCTTTATAGCTGAAAGCTCATAGATCATAGCAGAATTAAACATAGCATCCGCCTCTTCCTGGAATGGGAAGATATTCTGCTCTTCACCACGTCTTACAGACTGCCACATACTTATAGTCTTGGTAGCACTGTTTCCCCTTGTTCTTGCATCCCTTACTATTCTTCTTAGCAGTCTTGTATCCGTTGTCGATATCCTGTTATGTTCATCTATATTCAGCTGGGTAAGCGCGCTTATATATATCTTAAAATTGCTATCTTTGGGAAGTGCCTCTGTTGAAAGCGGATTAAGCGCATGAATTCCTTCAACTACAAGAACATCCCCTTCTTTTAATCTCATGGTACTGCCATCATAAACCTTCTTACCTGTAGTGAAGTCAAAGGTTGGCATAGGCATTTCCTTACCCTCAAGGAGACCTGACATAGTATCATTGAAAAGCTTCAGATCCATTGCTTCGATACATTCAAAGTCATACTTTCCATCAGCATCTCTAGGCGTATCTTCTCTCTCTTTGAAGAAATTATCCATTGCTATCGGATAAGGTGTCATACCGAAGGTGCCTAACTGAACGCTGAGTCTGTTGGAAAATGTTGTCTTTCCTGAAGAAGAAGGTCCTGCTATAAGTATTATCTTCCTGTCATTTTTTACTATGGTCTCAGCTATATTTGCTATCTGTTTTTCCATGAAGGCTTCCTGCATGAGAATCAGATGATTTACCCATCCGGAAACTATCAGATCATTCAGCTGACCAACACAGGATATATTCAGCTTATTACCCCAGTCTTCCGACTGTCTGAGTACATTATAAAGCTTATCCGGAGCTTTATATTTCTTATCAAGACTAAAGGTCTTCTTTTCCGGTATTACAAGCACGAAACCATCATCATAGGAAACCAGATCAAACTTATCAAGGCAGCCTGTTGATGGAACCATATATCCATAATAATAGTCTTCATAATCATCTAAATAGTATACATTTGTCCTTGATGCCCTTCTGTACTTAAGAAGCGCGGACTTACCCGGAAGGTCTCTCTCCAGAAAACGTCTTCTCATATCAGGTGTGTATGCTATCCTTTTTCCTATCGGGATATCCTGCTTAACAAGCTCCTGCATCCTTGATTTAACTTTTTGCAAAAACTCTTCTGTTACCTTTACTTCGGTATCAACCAGCCTGCAGAAGAAACCGTTGGCCAGTGAATACATTACTTCAATCCTGTAAGAACCTTCTGGTTTACATAACACATCCTTAGCTGCTTTAAGCATAAGAAGAACGATGCTTCTCTTATATAGATCAAAGCCTATAACTGAAGCCTTTGATATAAACTCAACCGTAGAATCCTTATATACTTTCCAGTTCATTTCTTTAAGCGTTCCATTCAGAAACGCCGCTACATAATCACTCGGATTATCCAGCTGAAAGCTGTCTAATATTTCCTTAAGTGTAACCCCTGAGATAAATGACTTTTCCTCATTTATCTTATCCGAAATCTTAATACTAATATTTATATTTTTTACTTTTCCCATACTTACCCCTTTCTCTATTAACTGATGCACTGATTTATAGTCATAAGCGCCTGTGTTAAAATATCCAGTTCATTTCTGAGACCTGCCATTCTATCTATAGAACCTTCTGTAGTTTTTCTGGATAGGGAGCAGAAAAGCTTCTCCTTCTTTTCCACTTCTTTAATCAGATAATCCTTCAATACCGCGGATTTTTTCTCCAGAAGTATACGGCCATATAAATCATACAATTTCTGATTTATACCCTCACTACTCTCTATACTCTTTGGCTCAGTATTATCAAAAACCGCCTTAATTATATTATAGAACTTACCATCTTCAGACAGCATATCTTCATCAATTATTTTAAATCCATTTTCTCTTAAGAAAACTCTTACCATAGGTACATCGGACTGAGGTGATAATACGAGTTCATATCCTTTATCGAAAATAGACTTATGTAAACCTTTTTGTAAAATGGATATAATAAGCTGTCCCCCCATACCTGCTATGATTGCAGACTGTGACTGCCCCGGTTCAAGCTTTTCAAAACCATCCGAAACTATAAGGTCCACCTTACTCATTTCTTCTTCTGATAAGTACTTTCTTATATTCTTCCCGGCAGATTCGAGAGGTCCTCTGCCTATATCCATAGCAAATACATGAGAAGCTATACCTTCCTGTACTAAATACACAGACACCAGACCATGATCACAGCCGATATCAGCTGTGTCATGCCCCGGTGTAAGCATATCCGCTATCCTTTTTAATCTTTTTGACAGCTTAATATTCATTATTCAAGAAACTCCTTAAGCTTACGTGAACGGCTAGGATGTCTCAGCTTTCTGAGTGCTTTAGCTTCTATCTGTCTGATTCGTTCACGAGTAACATTAAACTCTTTACCTACTTCCTCAAGGGTTCTGGCTCTTCCATCATCCAGTCCGAATCTGAGTCTTAAAACCTTCTGCTCTCTCTCAGTAAGTGT
>DOVG01000146.1 GCA_003520205.1 Lachnospiraceae bacterium | reverse complement strand
AGATGAAATAATACAAGAAAATGAGAAGGATTTTGATACAGAAGTATCGGTAATTGCAAAATACGGTAAGAAGTCCCTTGAGGAACTGGAGAGACATGCACGAATAAATGCCGGATTTCATGATTATGAAGAAGATTCATTTGCTGATAAGAAGATGATAGGAAATCTTTGTGCGCAGTATAAAGTATTCTTTGAGGGAGATCCTAAGTTCAACAGTTTTCTGAATCAGATGAAGGAATATTCTGAAATAGATCCTTATAAACATGAAGATTATATTAAAGAACAAACAATTGTAACAAATGTTCCGAAGATGCTTGAGGCTCTTAATAAAGAGCTTGATGAGCAGGAGGAAAAGTTCCAGGAAGAAATAAGACAGATAGATGAAGAAAAATACAACAAACTGTCTGCTAAGGAAAAGATAAAGTTTGACCGTAAATATAATATGAAGCAGGAGACCATTGATAACAGAAGAAGAGCTCTTGCTTCCTTTGACATGTATTTTGAAAATATGTCCAAGGGTGAGATGAAGGATCTCGATGAGTTAAAAGGCTTCAAATATACTATGCCGCAGAGGGAGGAAGAAAGAAAACTAAATCTGAAAAAGACTGTTGTGGATTTTGATTCTCAGATTGAATATGCTAATCAGTCGGAAGGAAGAGGCTATAGTGTATTTTATAACAAGGATGGCGTGGAATGCTATTATATCAATTCTTCTGGTGTAAAGCTGGATCTGTCTATCGATAGAGATGGTCTTACAAAAGCTCAAAAGGCTTTGGCAGGAGTAGCTGATAAGGTTTCTTATGAACAGAAGGTTCCTGATGCACCAATCTTTCCTCATGAGCCAATGATGACAGATGTTGCACAGCATGTGTCGGGAGAGTGTTATCTCTATGCAGGTCTTCAGAATATGGCCAGAATGTATCCTCAGAAGATTAAGGATATGATTAAGGATAATGGTGATGGAACGGCTACAGTCAGATTATTTGCGAAGAAATATAATGAAAAGACATTTAAAACAGAGTATAAACCTGTTTATGTCAGGGTTGATAAGGTAGTATCTAAATTTGGTGCCATGGGTATCGAGTATGACAGAATGGGCGTAGACTGTCTATGGGTAAATCTTATAGAGAGGGCTTATGCTATGAGTGGTCTTCACGAGACATATGATAAAAAGACCAACCTTCCGATAAATGGTACAGAGAAAGGCTATGAGCAGTGGAAGCCAAGTGTAAAGGCTATAGAAGGAGGATCGGAAAGTGCTTTTCTGGAGACTATGCTTGGTCCTGATGGGGTTAGTCATAATATAGAGAAAGCATCCTATTTCAATGTAAAAACTGAGAGAGAAAAACTGGAAAGCAGTATAGATAATCTTAAAGAAATAAATGATGTAAATGTTAATAGCTCAGAATCAATAACAAGGCATGCATTTTATAAGTACTACAAGAAAAATGGTGGAGATAAGTCAGAAAAGGATTTTCAGAATCTGTCTGAAAAAAAGTTTATGGGGGAGATTGAAAATCTCTTTCCGGCGTATTATGAAGAGATGGAAGAGGTATATAATAACATAAAAAAGACCGTAGACAATCTCCTGGAAGAAACTAAAAACTCTAAAAGAACAAAGATAAGTCTGCAGGTAAAACTGGGAGCATCACTGAACAAAGCTATAGAAAGTACGGCTGCAGAGAATGAATATGATGAGGCGACAGCTGAAGTAATAGATAAAATTACAAGAGAAGTTTATGAAAAGGTCCGTGATGGTATTCTGGATATAGGCCTGCAGGAAGAAATACCTGTCAGAGAAAAGACGGAAAGCTTCTTTAACAATGTAAAGGATGCGCTGGATAAGGGACTTCCGGTGTCATGCTCTACATATGCGGATGCGGCAAATATGAATTTGGCTGATGAGCGGCATGCGTATTCAATCATAGGCGCATTTAAATCAGATGACATTCCGCCAAAGTACTATTTTAGAATTAAGAATCCTCATACCAAGCTTGACAGTACAAATGGCGCTGAATACACAAATGAGAATGGTAAAGTTGTAGGGAAATGGGTAAATGTCAAGGATGGAGTTTTCGATATGGAGATAGAAGACTTCGTGCATGATTTTGAGAGGGTTCATTACAATGGTGATGCTATTCTTAGTCAGATACCACATAAGAAGATGGTGGGATATGATATTATTACCCCTGCACAGATAGATGAAAATGAAAAAAATATTATTAGTAATGATAATCTCACAGATTATATGAAGACGGCAAATGATCTCTACGATGCACTGGTAAGTACTAATTCAAAGTATTCTAAGGATTCTGAACAATATAAGGATCTGGTAGAGGGGTTAAAGCAGTTTAGACATAAGCTTGCAGGAGCGGAAGGCAGAAATAAGGAAGACATGAAAGAACTGACTCAGCCACTGATTCAGCTGGTAGAAGCTTATGAAAAACATGTTGATGATAAAGTACTTGGACCAAGTAAGAGACAGGTGAGAAGAAAGAAAGTATGCTCTGAAATCCGTAGAGCTGTTACAGCTATTGGTGAAGGGCGTAATCCTCATCAGGAATATGAGAAGGAATATGCAAAGACTCTCATAAACAAATACTATGATATGAATAAGATAAAGGATAAATCCGAGATAGATGTAGTTGCAGAAAGATTATATAATAATAAAGCCTTTAGAGGCGTTGCAAATAATACAAATATCTTCAACATGAAAAAACCTGCGAAGAATCAGCTTGATAATGATCTGAAGAAGATTGAGACAAGTCTTAAGGGACGAGGTGTGGATAAGAGAGTAGATATGGCGACCATGCTTCCTACAAAAGATCCGCTAAAGAATCAGCCGAAGAAAGAGGCTCCTAAAAAATAATGATCGAACTCAGGTAACAAAAAATGAGTAATAAGTGTTTGATAATGGTCGACTTATGTATATATTCTGGTGTATAATAGTTACTACACTGAAGCTGGAGTTAATTATAGGAGTCGGACTATGTATTATTCGAGTTTTGGAATGTTGTCCTTGGTAATCCATATTATTATCAATATAAGAGCTCTTGGTAAACCTCAGGAATCAAGCAGGTATAATGCCAGACAGACGTATCGTAGTTTCCTGTTTGGGGTTATGCTTTATTACATCTCGGATATATTGTGGGGAATACTATACGGAGCAAAGTATATCATTCCCACATATATAGATACAGTTATTTATTTTTCTTCAATGGTTTTATCAGTGCTGTTATGGACCAGATTTGTAGTTGCATATCTTGATAATAAAGGTCATTTTGGAAGAATACTTATATATGGCGGATGGATTATTTTCTGCTATGAAATGCTGGTTCTTGTGATTAATTTCTTTATTCCGATTGTATTTACTTTTAAGGATAAAGAATATATTCCTGGGCAGGCGAGATATATCACGCTGTTTATCCAGATGTTTCTGTTCCTTATGACTTCAGGATATACATTTGCTAAAGCGTTTAGCATTAAGGATGCAGACAAATCGAGACATATAACTGTGGGTATATCCGGTCTTATAATGACAGTTTTTATAGCACTTCAGTCGCTGTATCCATTGCTTCCGTTTTATGCTGTAGGCTGTCTTCTTGCAACATGTATGATTCATTCGTTTGTATATAGAGATGAAACCAGAGAGTATGCAAACAAGCTGGAATCAAATAAGCAGATGGCATATAGAGATGCTCTTACGGGGGTAAAGAATAAAAATGCGTATGTAGAAGCGGTTATGAGTATTGATAATCGTGTACAGACCGGTGAACTTCAACAGTTTGGAGTTGTAGTATTTGATGTTAATGGATTAAAGAGAGTAAATGATACCCTTGGACATGATGCGGGTGATGAATATATAAGAAGTGCCTGCAGAATGATATGTGTGATGTTTAAACATAGTCCGGTATTTCGTATTGGCGGCGATGAATTTGTCGTAATACTTGAAGGAGATGATTACGAAAACAGAACATACCTGCATACAACATTTGATCAGGATGTCGAAGAGAATCAAAGAAGAGGACTGGTAGTAGTTTCCTGCGGAATGGATATATATGATTCTCAAGAGGATGGCGAATTTAATGATGTATTTAAACGCGCTGATAAGAATATGTATAAGCGTAAAGAATTTCTGAAAAAAATGAATTAATCTCTGAACTAACAACTCCTGGACCAGTGGTCCGGGAGTTTTGTATAGGTAAGGGTGAAAATGAAAAATTAAATCAAATTGCATTTAATCTGATAGATTGTTATACTTCAAAAGAAGCGTTTTTGTTAATAAGTATAGTTTGGGAGACAAAATGTTTGGTATACATTCACGGTTAAATAGTTTTATGATAAGTATCAGTCTTAAAAAGAAGCTGGTACTTCTCTTTGTGTTCTGTGTGCTTGTTCCGCTTATCGTGATTGATGGAGTTGTTTTCTATAATATCATTAAGGTAAACAGATATAAGAAGGAACAGGAACTTCGAAGTGATGCCGAGGCTGTAAGATATGGTCTTATAAATACCTTTGACTATCCTTCCAGAATCATTCAGAATGTATATAAGAATGAAGAAATAGAAGTACTTCTGAATAAAGAGTACTATGATCCGCTGGATTACTATAATGCATATACGGAATTCAAGAGAGATTCTATATATGAGAGCTGGCTGGGAATAGGTAATGAGACTCTTGAGATATATGCAGACAATGATACGATACTGAATGGTGGAATGTTCTATAAGCTGAGCGAGATAAGAAATGAAGCCTGGTATCGTAAAGTAAATGAGAAAAGCGGAACGGTTCTTATGTTTGATTTTGGAAAGGATCAGACAGATACCTACTCCAGAAGGAAAATCTATCTCATGAGAAGGATGGATATGGCAAGAAGCCGCCGTATGGAGAAAATACTGAAAATGACTATAAATTACAGGAACCTGCAGTATACTGTATTAAATGACAGTATTGGTTCTGATGTATACATATGTCTTGGCGATAAGCTTCTGATGTCAAATGTTGGGGGTACTCACTACAGAGAACCATATCAGTTTGTAGATAAAAGCATAAAATATGATTTAAAAAGTGAGATGACCCTTTATGGTGAAGTATATACTATTTATCTGAATAATAAAAATGACAGTATATGGATGCTGGATTTTAGATCCACTATTGTAGTTATAATACTTCTTGCATTTAGTATTATACTTCCGCTTATCATGATCCAGCAGCTTGATGAGTCAGTTGCACAGAGAATAGGGCTGCTTGATAAAACGTTCGAGCGTGCAAAGACAGAAAGACTTACCAAGATATCCGACATATCCGGAAATGATGAGATATCATCACTCATGAAGAATTACAATGTCATGGCTGACAGGATGAATGATCTGATTCAGACGGCGTATATAGATAAATTGAAACAGCAGGAAATGGATATTGCAAGACAGAAGGCTGAACTTCTGGCACTTCATAGTCAGATTAATCCGCATTTTCTTTTTAATGCGCTGGAAAGCATAAGAATGCATAGTCTTATCAAGAATGAGAAAGAAACTGCCGAAATGGTTGAGCATCTTGCAATCATGCAAAGGGTGAATGTTGACTGGCATTCGGATATAGTATCTGTAGAAGGGGAGATGAAGTTCATTGATTCATATCTGAAACTGCAGAAATACAGATTTGGTGAAAGACTTAGCTATAGCTTTGATGTAGAACCGGAATGTTATGATACAATGATTCCGAAGCTTTCACTGGTTACATTTGTAGAAAATGCATGTGTACATGGAATAGAAAGCAAAACCGAGCCAGGTTGGATATTTGTCAGGATATATAGTACTGAAGATGATATAATCTTTGAGATAGAGGATACCGGAATAGGCATGGATGAGGAGATGAAAGAGAATCTCCTGTTTAAAATGAATAACGCAAGTCTGGAACTGATTAAAACAGGAACCGGAATAGGAATGACAAATGCGTGTCTCAGAATAAAAATGATGACAGATAAGAAAGCGAGATTTGATCTTGAAACAGAAGTGGGTGTAGGCACGACTGTATTTATCGCTGTACCAAAGAAAAAAGGAAGTGTAAGAAGTGCTTAAGGTAATGTTTGTAGATGATGAACCTTATATAGTAGAAGGATTAAAGGTTCTCATAGACTGGAAAAGTGAAAATTTTGAGATAGTAAAAGTGGCTGAAAATGGTCTGGAAGCGCTTGAGTATCTAAAGGAAAATGAGGTAAATCTTGTTATAGCTGATATCAAGATGCCGGTTATGACGGGAATAGAACTTCTTGAAAGAGTAAAAACAGAAGGTATCTCTGATGCATACTTTATAATTCTCAGCGGTTATAATGATTTTCAGTATGTCAGGGATGCAATGCGGCTTGGTTCTATGGATTATCTGCTCAAACCTGTAAAAAAAGATGAGCTGATAGAGATTCTTAGAAAGATAACTGATCTTAATGAAGAAAATGTTATGATGGAGGAACATCATAAGGAAACTGAAACTGCTTTTCTGCAAAGACATATGATAGCGCTGATTGTGGGAAGATATGATGATGTGAATCTGGATTACTTAAGTAAGAATATGAGGCTTTCTGAAGGAGTCAGATATGTGATTATAGAACTTCCTGATACAGATGAGTTAGACACTACAGAAGGAAGCCTTATGCAGTATAGAAGAGAGATGAATGAAGCAGCGACATTTATACTGGGCGAAGACAGTAATCATCTTATAAATGATGTATCCCTGAATCACAGCACTTATGATACCGGATTTATTTACTGTGATTATATGGCTGAAGATATGGGACTGGATGATATGGAATTCTTATCTAAATTCCAGGCAAGACTTGAGTCAGCTCTCAAAAGGAAGGTCAGGATAATTTCCGGAAAGAAGGTGCCTGATATAACACAGGTGTCGAAGTCCTATAGTTCGGCGTGTATACTTAAGTCTCAGGAAGTATTTCATGAAGCCAGACCTGTTGTAACCTACGAGAGGGAGATGACTATTAATCCAAGAAAAGCAACGCTCTTTAAGAAAAGTCTGGATAACCTTGTCAAAGCTATAGAACAGAGTGATGAAACAGAAATAAATAAATGTGTTAATGCATTTTATGATGATATATCGAAGGCGGGACTTGGGGATTCTGTAAGTCTGAATATGAACTATCTTCTGTTCCAGCTTATACATATAGCTACAGAGCTGGACAGTGAGCTTGATCAGGAGGAAATACTGCATAGAATAAGTGAAAGCTCCTTTGATGAAGGTGTAAAAAGAGGAAGCAGTATTCATATGTATAATTTTGCGTGTGAATATGCCGAGTATTTAAATCAGCTAAGAAAAAATGTGTCCGGTGGAATTCTAAAAGATGTTGAGAATGAGATTAAAGAGAACTACAGCCAGAACCTGAGCCTTAAGAAGCTCAGTGAAAAGTATTTCATTAATTGCAGTTATCTGGGGTCTCTCTTTACTAAGAAATATGGAGTATCCTTTAAGGACTATCTCACAGATTACCGTATAAATGAGGCTGCAAAAATGCTTATTAACACTGAAGACAGAATAGTAGACATTTCATCTGCGGTGGGTTATAAAAACAGTGATTATTTTATCAGACGTTTCATAGAGATAAAAGGAATGACGCCTTCACAGTACAGAAGGCAAAAAAAGAGTAAAATGCAGTGATTTATATCAAAAATCTGCGTTATAAGTTAACATAATTGGTAATACCTTACAAATTTTAAGAATTTGTAGGGTATTTTTTTGTAATTTGTAGGGGGAAATAACATGACTTAAGAGATATAATAATATTACTTAATTGCCGCTTAAGGCTATCATACAAAAATACAAATTTTAAGGAGGTAAAGTATGAGAATTAAGGCTAAAAAGCTCGGAGCATTAGCTGTAGCTGGCGCTATGTCACTTACAATGCTTACGGGTTGTGGAGGATCATCAACATCAACAACTGATACATCATCTTCCACAGGGGACGACAGCACTGCAACGGAAGCAGCAGCTGATGACACATCAAAAGATGATTCCTCAGCATCATCCGGTGACGTAAAAGAATTTGATATGTTCATCGCTATGCCAGGAACAGAGATTAATGATGACAACGAGATTCAGCAGATAATTGCTGATAAGACAGGGGTTAAGGTTAAGGAAACATGGCTTACAGGTCAGACAGATGCTGAAGCTATCGGAACAATCATCGCAGGTGGCGATTATCCTGACTTCATCAATGGTGGAGATGCTATGAAGCAGCTCTATGATAATGACGTTCTTGTTCCTTGGGATGATTATCTTGATAAGTATCCTAATCTTAAGGCTTTCTATACAGATGAAGAGTGGGATAAGTTCCGTATGGATGATGGACACATCTATTGGATGAACGTATTCGGAAATACACTTGGTGAGTCTAAGACAACAACACATAACGACGAAGCATTCTGGATTCAGGCAAAGGTTCTTGCTTGGGATAACTATCCAAAGATTGAGACACTTGATGAGTACTTCGATCTTATTGAGAGATACTATGCTGAGCATCCTACAATGGAAGATGGAACAGAAATCATTCCTTACACAATTCTTTGTGAGGACTGGAGATACTTCTGTCTTGAGAACGCTCCTGAGTTCCTTGATGGATATCCAAACGATGGTTCTGTAATCGTTGATAAAGAAAATCTTAAGATAGTTGACTACAACACAACAGATACAGCTAAGATGTACTTCCAGAAGCTCAACGAAGAGTACAACAAGGGTATCATAGATGTTGAGTTTGGTACACAGACATATGATGAGTACATTTCAAAACTTTCAACAGGTAGAGTTCTTGGTATGTGCGATCAGAACTGGGACTTCAACTACACAATCACAGACGTATTTAAGCAGTCTGGACTTGATAAGGAAGGCTGCAACTACATTCCTCTTGGACTTACAGCTAAGAAGGGTATGGAGAACAGATGGCATACTTTTGATGATACACTTAATATGTCAAGTGGTGTTGCTATAACAACTTCTTGTGAAGATATCGATGCAGCATTCCAGTTCCTTGATGACCTGTGTACACAGGAAATCAGAGACCTCAGATTCTGGGGAGTTGAAGGTGTTGACTATGAAGTAGATGATGATGGACTTTTCTATCGTACAGAAGAGCAGAGAACAAAGTGGTCAGATCCTGAATATCAGGCATCACACGAGTGTGCTTACAGCTACATGCCTCAGTATCATGGTACTTCAGAAGACGGAAAGAATGCTAACAAGCCAGAAGAGCAGACATCAGAATTCTTCGATACACTTGCTCAGCCAGTTATCGATGTATTCAACGCTTATGGCGTTACAACATATCCAGAACTTATGGGTTCTGTAGTTGAGAAGAATGGTCCTTGGTTCCCAATGTACTCATATTCAAACAACATGACAACAGATACACCTGGTGGTGTTGCTTGGGTTAAGATGGGCGAGACAAAGCATGAGTGGCTGCCTAAGGTAGTTATGGCTAGCGATTTCGAGTCTACATGGAATGAGTATATGGATGCTTACAATGCATGTAATCCTCAGGACTTCCTTGATGAAATGCAGGCAGAGTTAGAGCGTAGAGCTGGAAAGTAAGAATGATCTGAAATCTATAAGAGGGTGCAGCCATAGCAATATGGCTGCTATCCTTTTAAAAGTTGGGAGAAACAGTTATGGAAAAGAAGAATACTGCACCACTAAAGCCTCAAAAGATCAGGTTCTCTTCTAAAGAAGTAAAAAGACAATGGCCTCTTCTTGTATGGGCGCTTGGATTCTTTATTTATGGTATAGTTTTTAATTACATTCCCCTTGCGGGCTGGGTAATGGCTTTCCAGAATTATAAGCCAAAGACAGGTCTTTTTCATTCTAAATGGATTGGACTTGAAAAGTTTAAGTTCCTGTTTTCAGATAAGAACTTTATTTTAGATATTAGAAATACACTGGCTATGGGTATTCTCAACCTTGTAGCTACATTCGTTATGGCTATTCTTTTTGCCATTCTCTTAAATGAGTTAAAATCAAAGGGAGGAAAGAGAGTTGTACAGACTATTTCATATCTTCCTCACTTCTTATCATGGATCATCGTTACTGGTATCCTTCATGATGCACTTTCTCCATCAGGTATCGTAAACGAGCTCCTTGGTTATCTTGGACGTACTCCAATAAACTTCTTTGCAGAGCCAAAGTATTTCTGGGGTATAGTAGCATTTGCAAATGTTTGGAAAGAAACTGGTTGGAATGCAATCATCTATCTTGCAGCTATTACATCTATAGATCCTAACCTCTATGAGGCAGCTGAAATAGACGGCGCTGGAAGATGGGGTAAAATACGACATATTACACTTCCTTCACTTAGACCTACTATCATGATTCTTCTTCTTATGAATATCGGATGGGTTCTTAACGCAGGATTCGAAGTACAGTACATCCTGGGTAATGGTCTTGTAAAGCGTGTTTCAGAAACTATAGATATTTACACACTGACATGGGGTATTAGTCAGAATGACTATTCCCTTGGTACTGCTGCCGGTATATTCAGAAGTGCTGTTTCTATTGCACTTATTCTGATATCTAATTACGTTGCCCGTAAGACCGGTGAAGATAAATTATTCTAAGGAGGTTTTGAGATGGACGACATGAATACAAATAAAACTGAATTAGAATCTTCTGCTATTCCAGAGAATTCACCAAACAGATATATGCCGGTTCCTAAGCCGACAAAATATAAGAAATCAGTAAGCGATAAAGCATTCGGAATCTGTAATGTAATATTCATGGTGCTTTTCGTAGTAATTACTGTATATCCTATCCTCAATACACTTGCTTTATCATTTAACGATGGTATTGATGCAGTAAGAGGTGGAATACATATTATTCCAAGAAAGTTCTCACTTAACAACTATCGTTCTGTATTTGCTATGAGAAACCTTACAACAGGTCTTGTTATCTCAGTAGCAAGAACAGTTCTTGGAACAATTATCGGAGTATTTTTCAATGCAATTCTTGCATTTATAGTAAGTAGAAAGAGATTCCTTCTTAAGAAGTCACTTACAGCATTCTGGGTATGCACCATGTATGTAAATGGTGGTATGATTCCTGTACTGCTTCTCTTCAAGACTCTTCATCTTACTAGTACATTCTGGGTATATATCATTCCTGGTATCATTTCAGCATTCAACATGCTCGTTATGAGAACCTTCATGGAAGGTATCCCTGATTCACTTGAAGAAGCTGCTCAGATGGATGGAGCAAGCTATTCAACAATTTTCGTTAAGATCATTACACCACTTTGTAAGCCTATGTATGCTACAATAGCTCTTTTCATAGCCGTAGGACAGTGGAATTCATGGTTTGATACTATGCTGTATAACAGATTAACATCACAGTATACAACACTTCAGTATGAGCTTATGAAACTGCTTTCATCTGTATCAAGTCAGTCAAGTAAGTCAGACCCTAACTCAGGTGAAGGAGCAAATCTGCAGCCTATATCAGTTCGTTCTGCAGCTACAATCGTTACTATGGCACCTATCGTGTGTCTGTATCCTTTCCTGCAGAAGTATTTCGTAGCGGGACTTACAATCGGTGGAGTTAAGGAATAATTAGTGATTATATGAATTATTTATCAAAGTTCGGTATATCCGATGAAATGGCAAAAACAAGATGTGAAGAAATATTCAATACTATTTTCTATGGACCTGAAGGTGAGAAGGTTTATACTCCTGTTGGAGACGATCTCGGATATATCGAAGATACGGGAAATCACGACGTACGCACAGAAGGCATGTCATATGGCATGATGATGTGCGTGCAGATGGACCGTAAGGATGAATTTGATCGCCTTTGGAAATGGGCGAGAACCTATATGTACAATAATGAGGGACCAAACAAAGGATATTTTGCCTGGTCATGCCAGACAAACGGCGAGAAGAATTTCTATGGCGCTGCTCCTGATGGGGAAGAATTCTTTGTTATGTCGCTCATTTTTGCGGGTAATAGATGGGGCAACGGTGAAGGTATCTTCAATTATCATGAAGAAGCTAAAGCTTTGCTTCATACTATGATCAATAAAGGCTATGATGGTTCTGAAGGAAGAGCAATGTTTGACAGAGAAACAGGCTATATAAGATTTATAGCTGAAGTAGATTTTACTGATCCTTCATATCATCTGCCTCATTTTTATGAGCTTTATGCTACGGTAGCTGAACCGTCTGATGCAGAGTTCTGTAAAAAGGCAGCAGCTGCAAGTAGAGAGTATTGGAAGAAAGCCTGTCATAAAGAAACAGGGCTTTCAGCAGAATATGCAGAGTATGATGGTACTCCACATGTTGGAGATCATGACAAGTACGGTGGTCGTCATGACTGGTACTATAGTGATGCATACAGAACCATCATCAATATTGCTCTGGACAGTATATGGTTCGGTACAAGTGACTGGGCAAAAGAAGAAGCAGATAAGTTTATATCATTTTTTGAAAGACCTGAGAACTGTGATGACTGGGATCATATATATGAATTAGATGGAACAAAGTTAAGTGAAAATGCTTTGCATCCTATAGCAGTTATTGCGTCAAATGCATGTACAGGAGCTATAATTGATAACGCTCATTCAAGTAAATGGGTTAAGCGCTTCCTGGAAACACCGCTGAGATTAGGAGATAGAAGATACTATGATAATTGTCTGTACTTCTTCTCTTACATGCTTCTAAGTGGAAATTATAAAATCTGGTAAGTGGGGATTTATCAGATATTAGTGAAGGTTAATTTCTATATTAGGAAGGAAATAAGATGGGTATTTTCAGATATGACAGCGATTTTATGCAGGGCATATCTAAAGTGGTTGATCTTGCGTGGCTGAATATTCTATGCGTTCTGTGTTCTATTCCTGTTTTTACATTTGGTGCTGCAGTTTCTGCTAAGTACTATGTAGCTATGAAGATAGAACGTGGACAGGCGCCGGTTGTTACTTCAACTTTCTTCCGGGCATTTAAAGATAACTTTCGTCAGGATGTAAAAGCGACGATGATAATGATACTCGTATATGCTTTTTTTGCGGCAGACTGGTACATTATTATTAAGTCAAATGGTGGGATTCAAGTTATTTTTACCGGAATGCTGGCGATATTTTCAGTAATGTTTATGATCATAACATTCTGTATATTTCCTATGATTTCCAGATTCGAAATGAAAACATTTGATGCTTTCAGAAATGCACTCGTTTTTGGAATCATTCATCTTCCGAGGGTGCTTCTAGGCATCATTTTAGCTGTTCTTCCATATATAATAGGAATCTGGTATTT
>DOVG01000090.1 GCA_003520205.1 Lachnospiraceae bacterium | reverse complement strand
AAAGATAAAGAGAAAAATGATAAGGAAAAAACAGTTCCAACCTTTGATCGGATATATGATGGAATATCTGTAGAGGGGCTTGATTTTTCCTCCTGCGAACTACTGATAGCTACTGAGGATCCGTCTGTTTTTACAGCAGATACTGAAGTAATCTCTGTATATAACAATATATATCTGACCAGATATGCGGATAAAGAGCAGACAATGTCAGCATATACATACTATTACAGTAAAGCGGATTTTGTTGATGTTAATTCCGTGATAAAAGCATCAGGTAAAAATGATGAATCTATAAATGATGGACATGGAGAGGCTGATTTATCTGATGTAAATAGTGGTGATGATGCCATATCTATTATAAATTCAGTGGAGCCGGAAGATTATTCAGGATGCGTAGCTCTCATAGATACCGGCGCGTCAGGAGCGGGTATTGTAAATGCAGTATCTGTTATCGGAGAAACTGTGACTGATGATAATGGACATGGCAGCCTTATGGCACAAGCTATGATATCAGCGAATCCTGATATAAAGATTCTTTCTATTAAAGCATTGGACGAAGCTGCAACAGGTTCGGTATCGGATGTATATGCAGCTATAGAATATGCTATAAAGGCACGGGTTTCTGTTATTAATCTGTCTATGTGTTCTGTAGCATCATTAGATAGTGATGTTCTTAAAAAGGCTATAGAAGAGGCATTGGAAAAGGGTATTGTAGTAGTGGCATCAGCTGGAAATAACGGAAGAAATGCTTCTTATTATGTTCCGGCAGGAATAGCAGGAGTTATAACTGTGGGTGCCTGTGATGATAAAGGTATAAGATTAGAAAAATCAAATTATGGTTCGTCAGTTGATTACTATGTTGTAGCTGATTCTACTTCAGATGCGGCTTCAAAGCTATCAGCGTATGCTATAAGAGATGGAATAGAAAATGTATCAAAGAGGAAAGATGTATATAACATTGATGAAATGAATAAGGAGCCAAAAGCCGGGGAAAATGAAAAGACAGATAAGCATATTCCGTTAACGCAGAAGATGCTGGACGATATATTACTTAGAGCGACAGCAACACCTCCTGAGGGGAGTGGTTTTCCTCATTATATAAATGATGTGACAGTAGAAATCTATCAGACATCAGCGGCTGGAAAATCATTTACAGGTTATATGGTTTCTGCAAATGTTCCAAAGACAAGCAGATATTATAATAAACTTAAAATCGGTACAGTCGAATGTTACTGTGCCAAACATCCGGACAGGGAAGGCGGCTGTGCTGATCCTGGACCGGGAAAGCATACTATATCGGGGCTTAAGTTTACTTATGTATCTTCTTCCAAAGGTGTGGCTACATATACGGCAATAAGTAATGTAGATGGACAGACACATGAAAATGGCTACCAGAGAATGGAGCTTACAATAAAGCTTAATCAGCAGAATTCATTTGTTTCCATTCAAAAGCTCCTGGCTGGAAATCCCAAAAATAAACTGAAGGATGTATATTTTGATATTTATAATAACAAAAATGCCAGCGGCAAGCCGCTGGGATATATGAAGACCAGCTCCACAGGAGGGGTTGCTCATAATGTATATGAAGATACAGATTTTAAAACCATGACACATAGCACCAGTGATGGTTTAAAAGGATCATTGGATCTGGCTCCGGGAGCCACAGTATATCTTTTTGAAGTTGGTCAGGGTTCATCTTACAGTAATGCAAAGAATAAAGTTCCATCTGATTCAAAGTATAAAACGGATGCTGCACATGATGCAGGGCAGCCTAATGTAACTAAGTATGCTATAGATCTTCTGCCTGATAATTCTAAATATATAGCCAGTTATGCTGTTAAGACAACATCAACAAAAGGCGGAGAAGAGGAAACACTTACAAATCCTGTTGAAGAATTTGTTTTTATATATAAGAAAGATGAATATGGGTTTGAACCTGGAGCCCAGTATCAGATTTACGGAACTACTAAAGAATTAGTGTTCCCGAATCAGGATAGAACATCAATGCTTGATATTATAAAGAAAGCAAAGGACAGTAAGCTGGTTACGACTATTTCGGTTAAGGATGGATATGGTGTAGGAGATGTATCTTCTTATAAGAGAGAACACCTGGATAGTAGCAGATATTACTATGCGGTTGAGGTAGAGA
This sequence comes from Lachnospiraceae bacterium, assembly GCA_003520205.1. Taxonomy (GTDB): domain Bacteria; phylum Bacillota; class Clostridia; order Lachnospirales; family Lachnospiraceae; genus Eubacterium_Q. The sequence continues at coordinate 3,168 of DOVG01000090.1, read as the reverse complement.
ATACTACGGATACAGTGCATAAGGCTTCTCTTCCATTCAGCGTTTCATCCAGAACGTATAAACCGGATAAAGGGGATTATGGTTATTCAATTAATACAGATATAGAAGAGCATTATTATTACAAAGTTGGAGTATATAAGTATGATGATAAGGGCAGGACTGTTAAGGCTGTATTTGACATTTATTCCACAGAAAAAAGTGGAGCTGTAAGTGGAGGAAGTCGATTAGGAACGATAACGACAAATGGAGATACAGGCTACGGAGTTTATGATGTTACGAAGGATTATATAAAGTCGGTTATGGATGGAAAACCTCACTATTATTATGCAGTTGAAACTTCTACAGATAATGAGCATGAGATACAGGATCCAAAGGAGGTTTTATTAAAACTGATTAAAGGTAATACTGCCGATTTTACGCTTAATACTGCCGACTATGTTAAGAAGTTAAATCCGGTTATCAAGCCGGTTAAGCCGGAGATTAAAACTTCAGCTACTGTTCTTGAAACAGATAGTAAGATGCTTGCTCAGAGCGGTTGTGATGAAATTATAGATTATAAAAATCAGACCATAAGAGATACTATTTCATATCAGAATCTGAGAAATAATACTACATATACTTTTTTGACGGAGCTCATGATAGTGAATAACGATGGAGAGGTTACAGCTTATATGAAGGATGGGAAGGCTCTGAGACAAGTAAGTACTTTAAGAACAGATGATGGTAAAAGTAAGACTACATATAATGTAAAAGGAATGCATGCTGTTGATATCAGAGGCGTTGATCCAACAGGTCTTGAGGAAGAACAAAAGAAACTGGTCGTTTATGAAACACTGTATCTGGGAGAATATAAAGATGTATCAGAAATAGATCGTGCAGTAGCTGACAGGACGGTAAAGAGAAGTTATGATGGGTATACAGATCTGACATATTTCCCTGTAGAACATAAAGATAAGAATGATACATTTCAGACGGTTCGCCCTATAGATATTCATACAGCGGCAAGCTACTCAGAGAATCTTGATAGAATATCATACCCGATTGAAAATGCAGTTATAACAGATAAGGTCTTTTATACAGGACTTGAAGTGGGTAAAGAGTACACTATCAGAGGAACGCTTTTTATAAAACCTGAAAATGATGGTGAGACAGAAATAGAATTAAAGGATAAAGATGGAAATATAGTTGGAGTGGAGCATACATTTACTGCCCCGGCGAATGAGGGATGTGAGGAAATTGTTTTTGAATTTGATGCATCTCTTATGAAGGGAAAAACAGTTGTAGCGTTTGAAGATCTTATATATAACGATTTAAAAATAGCAGTTCATAGAGATATCAGGGATGAAAATGAGAGTATACATTTTCCTGAATTTAAGACAACAACAAGAAATGCAGCTGTCTCAGATATAGACGATGTGAGCTCAAAGGAGATTTATACATCAAAGGATGCTTCCATAATAGATAAAATATCATATCATAATCTGCTGGCTAATCGTAGTTACCGGGTTAAAGGAATTCTTATGGATAAGGAAACTGGAGAGGTAATGAAGGATGCTGATGGAAAGGAGATAAAGGGCGAGACTATCGTTAACACAAAAGAAGTTTCTGAAAGCCTGGATAAAGTATCACCAAACGCAGTGGACTATAAGCTTTCTGATGGAACAGTGCTTTCTTTATCTGCTGATCATGCGAATTATTCCTGTGATGGATATACAGAGGTTATATATGACGGATATGATTTAACAAATCTGGCAGGAAAGACCGGAGTTGTATATGAGGAAATATATCTCATACAAGATGGTAGCGAATATCTGGTTGGTGAGCATAAAGATATAGAAGATGTGGAGCAGTTTGTATATTTTGCAGACATACATACTTGTGCAAGGGATAAATCTACAGGAATAAAGACTGTACCGTGTGATTCAGATACTTCTATTTTAGATGAAGTGACTTATAAGAATCTGATTCCGGGAAAAGAATACACTCTTAAAGCAAGTCTTCATGTAAAGAATGATAAGAGTGGAAAATATAAAAATGGAGAATACCTTAAGGATAAGAGTGGTAAGGACTTAATAGTAGAATCGAGTTTTATACCAGAAGAAAAAGATGGAACGGCTGTTGTAGAAATTCCTCTTAATACGAGTGAACTCAGAAGCATGGAACTGGTTGTATATGAAGAAATGTATAATTCTCTGGGGACACTTGTAGCTGAACATAAAGATATGGAGGATAGTGAGCAGACTGTAACGGTGCCGGGTGGTTATACAAACGCAGTAGAGAAGAGCAGTAATACGCAGACGGCTGGATTTGATAAGCTAATCACAGTAGTTGACAAGATTACCTATGAGAATTTTGAGCCCGGGAAGACATATAAGGTTACCGGAACTATGTATTCAAAGCAGACTAAAAATCCAATCAAGTCGGGTGATAACCTGATGACATCAACGGTAGAATTTGTGCCGGAAAATAGTAATGGAACTGTTGAAGTGCCATTTGCATTTAGCACTAAGTATTTGTCAGGAGCGGCTTTAGTGGCATTTGAAGAAGTGACATATACAAACGAAGCAGGCGTAGATATAACAGTATTTAAACATCAGGACATAAACAGTAAGGAGCAGACAATCCAGATAGAAGAAGGAAATGTAGATAAGAAAAAGCCCCCAAAGGCTAAAGCCGAGGTGGTAAAAAAGGTTGTGAAAGAAAAGAAGAACACGGTATCGAAGTCACCTAAAACCGGAGATGCATTACCTTTCATACCGATAGTATTACTACTGGTATTATCACTTTCTGGAATAGTCCTGATAGCCGGAAAGAAAAAGCATCGTAATAACAGGAATATAATTTAAAGGTGGTACAGATATAAAAACCATCAATAAAAAGAAAAAGTCGTATTATATCAGTTCGGAATACGGCTTTTTCTTTATGCCTTGCAACCTTAAATAGTGGTGAAATCCGTATATCATATGATGTCGATAACATAATAAAATAGGGTTAAAAAATTTCTAAAAAAAATTTTGAAAAAGGTGTTGACAGAGAAAGATTGTTTTGATATTATAGACAAAGTCGCCGATGAAAAGGAGCGACTACTTTTAACGATAAAAATATAAACGTTCGCGTTATGGAGAGGTATCGAAGTGGTCATAACGAGGCGGTCTTGAAAACCGTTTG
>DOVG01000007.1 GCA_003520205.1 Lachnospiraceae bacterium | reverse complement strand
TCACTTTCCTTCATCTTACCATGCAGGAAAGCTATTCTTACATTTTCTCCGAGTACTTCCCTTAATTCATCTGCATAATCCATTACATTTTCCAGATCGGAAGTATCATTATCCTCAACCATCGGGCAGATAACATACGCCTGATGACCTTCATCAATCTGTCCCTTTATGAATTTGTACGCCGAAGGTCTGTAGTCTGTACCAACTACACAGTTCTTTATACGTTTTCTTCCTGACGGAAGCTCCTTTATAACAGAAATATCCATATCAGCATAAAGTATAATGGCAAGAGTTCTTGGTATGGGAGTTGCACTCATAACAAGTACATGCGGGCTGTCTCCTTTTTCTTCAAGTTTTTCTCTCTGCTTAACACCAAATCTATGCTGTTCATCTGTGATAACAAGTCCGAGATTCTTAAAGCTGATACTATCCTGTATAATGGCATGAGTCCCAATCACTATATCACACTTACCAGTTTTTATCTCTTCATATACTGCTCTTTTCTCTTTTATAGTCATAGAGCCTGTAAGAAGCCTTACTGTAAGCTTATATGGTTTGAACAGTTTACTCAGATCATCAAAATGCTGGACTGCCAGAACTTCAGTAGGAACCATAAGAGCCCCCTGATATCCTGAAATGCTATTAACCAGCAGGCTGATTGCTGCAACAATAGTTTTACCTGATCCAACATCTCCCTGAATCAGTCTGTTCATCACATAACCCGATGACATATCTTTTATTATATCGTCAAGCGCATTTTGCTGTCCCGCTGTCAGCTTAAAGGGAAGCCCACTGATAAATGCATCTTTCTTGACAAGCGCCTCATTTGTTATCACATGGCTGCTTGTATCACTAACTGAACTTTCCCTAAGAACTCTTATCTTTATCAGAAATTCAAGAAACTCATCAAAAGCGATTCGGCTTATTGCCCGTCTAAGCTTCTCTTCATTTTCAGGGAAATGTATCTCACTTATGGCATCACTTCTGCTCATAAGATTCCTATCCCTGACCACTTCTTCAGGAAGATATTCCGGGATTGCACTGATAACCGATGATACAGCCCTGACAGCTCTTGTAATCGAATTATTCGTTATCTTCGCCTTTAGCGGATATATAGGCTGCATAGTCGACATGGCACGTTCATAGTTCATCTGGGTAAAATATTCAGGCATTTCCATAACCCTCATATTACCTTTATATTTTATCGTGCCATAGAAAACATATACCTGTCCTTTTGAAAACATATTTCGAAGAAATGGCATATTGAACCAGACCATCCTGACAGAGCCTGTAGAATCTGCCGCAGACAGGCTTGTAATGGTATATCTTCTGCCCTTTTTTACTTCCACATAGGTAACAATCCTGCATAAAACAGCAACCCTGTCTCCCTCAGCAGTATCGCTGACAGAGACAGGTTCGGTATATGTCTTATATGATCTGGGATAATAAAGGATAAGGTCTTTCACAGTCTCTATTCCAAGACTGTTAAAAGACTTTGCCGTTTTCTCTCCTATCCCTTTGATATTTATAATGCTATCTTCCAGCTTCATTTACAGCACCTGAATAATCACTCTACAGATAATATATAATAGTATATAGGTTGACCACCGTATTTGAGATCAATTTCATAATCAGGATATTTTTCGGATATTGTATCAACCAGTGCACCTGCTTCTTCTTCTGTCACATCTTCACCATAATAAATACTTATAAGTTCAGAATCTTCATCAGCAAGTGACTCCACAAGGCTTACAGTAACTTCGTTCACCTCTGTTCCAACAGCATCGATACCATTATCTGAAATACCCATTATATTATTCTTATGTATAGACTTACCATTTACAGAAGTATCTCTAACAGCAAATGTTACCTCTCCTGATCTGACATCCTCTATACATTCATTCATGGTACCGAAATTATCCTGAGGTTCTATCTCTTTATTAAATGCTATGAGAGCGCTTATTCCCTGAGGTATAGTCTTGGTCGGAACAACATATATCTTTTTATCAGTTATAAGCTCCGAAGCCTGATTACATGAAAGTATAATATTTTTATTGTTCGGAAGCAGGAATATATTTTCAGCATTTACACTGTTTACAGCCCTGATAATATCATCAGTACTTGGATTCATAGTCTGTCCACCCTGTATGATATAATCTGCGCCTATTTCTTTAAATATATCTGCGAGACCATCACCTGAAGCAACGGCTATCACACCATACTTCTCTTTAACAGTCTTTCTCTCAGCCTTCATCTGATTGAAAGCTATCTCCTGTTCCTCCAGTTTTTTCTTCTCATTCTCTATAAGAACTCTCTCAGAATGCTCTTCACGCATATTGTCAACCTTACATCTTGTAAGCTGACCATATTCAAGTCCTTTTTCAAATGCCCTTCCCGGATGATTTGTATGAACATGTATCTTAACAAGCTCTTCATCTGCTACACAAACTATAGAATCACCAATTGAAAGAAGGTAGCTCTTAATGTCATCAACCTCTTTATCAGTTAGTTCTCTATCCAGAAGCACGATAAATTCTGTGCAGTAACCAAACTTTATATCCGCTGTAGATATATCCTCTTTACCGCTTCCTCCTGAATATCTAATTGACTTTGGTTTATCAGAGAGTATTCCTGCGCCTCTTGGCAGTTCTACTTCAGCATTTCCTTCCAGAAGCTTCACCGGTTCACCCTTAAGGGCTAACAGCATACCCTCCATAGCAGTTATGAGACCCTGTCCTCCAGAATCCACTACACCTGCTTCTTTAAGTACTGCAAGCATCTCAGGAGTCTTCGCAAGGACCTCTTTACCATACTCTACTACCTGTTCCAGGAATAAAGTAATATCATCCTCCGAATCCATAATCTCTCCTGCCTTCTCAGCCATTTCTCTGGCAACAGTCAGGATAGTTCCTTCCTTCGGTTTCATAACAGCCTTATATGCTGTTTCCACAGCATGCGAAAAACCGGCAGCAAGGTCGTCTATAGTAAGTACATCTCTGCCTTTGACTTCTCTACAGAATCCACGAAAAAGCTGCGAGAGTATTACACCGGAATTTCCTCTTGCTCCTCTGAGCGAACCACCTGATACAGCCTTCGCCAGAAGATCAACAGTTGGTTCAGTAATAGCTTCTACTTCAGATGCAGCCGCCATTATAGTGAGTGTCATATTTGTTCCTGTATCTCCATCAGGTACAGGAAATACATTCAGTTCATTTATATATTCTTTATTATTGTTCAGGTTATTTGCTGCAGAAATAAACATTTCCTGCATAACCTTTGCTTCTATCACATTCGACATAGTTTCCCTTCCATAGCAGGAGTAATTATTAATCTATTACTCTTACGCCCTCAACAAAAACATTTATTGCACTTACTTTCATAGTAGTATAATCCTGTATCTGATACTTAACTGTACTGACAAGATTATCTACTACAGCTTTTATATTTACACCATATGCAACTATGATATGAAAATCTATAATAAGTCCACCATCTTCATCAGTATTAACGCTTACTCCTCTGCTGACATTATTGCCCTTCAGAAGTTTTGCAAGTCCGTCTTTCATACTTATAGTAGCCATTCCCACTATACCAAAGCAGTCAAGAGCTGCGTGACCAGCAAACTGAGATATTACTTCACGATCTATATTAATTCTGCCCATATCACTCTCTAAATAATCAGCCATATAAACCTCCTTTTCACCTTGATACTACTTTAATAACTAAACAATTATTATATCATCGATTTGCTTTGCAAATCGATACCTATTGTACCATATCTCCCTATTTCATAGCAACGTCAAAAAGAGCCCGAGAACTTATATAAGCTCTTGGGCTCTTTTGAATAATAATAACCAAGATCAGGAACTATGCTCTCTCAACCTTACCTGATCTAAGACATTTTGTACATACATAGATAGTCTTAGGTGAACCTTCTACTTTAGCCTTAACTCTCTTGATATTTGCCTTCATAATCCTATTGGATCTTCTATGTGAATGGCTCACATTATTTCCAAAATGTACTGACTTGTCACAATAAAAACACTTTGCCATCTTAACTACCTCCTTACTGACCATATTCGGAACATATATATTTTTGTCCGCAACATTTGGTATACTATCATATTTCAAAACTTAATGCAAGTACTTAATCAACTTTTTTTGCAACAACTACAAATCTTCCTTCATATGTATGATATGAACAGGTCGAAAGTGTAAGAAGTTTATCCCCATAAACTGCTGTTTCCGGTATATCAATAGGGGTTTCTTTCTTTGCCCTTTCTACGTATTCATCAAACTCTTCTTTAGAAGATGCATTATAGAAGCTGTAGTATTTAAATGAATTCTCATCTTCACTTACAGCAGTTCTGAAAGCTGCTATAACTTCATACTTTCCATTACCTTCTATCGTATCAAAGGTTATGTACTTATGTTTATTATAAAACTCTTCTGTCTCATATGAGATAATATCACTAAGCATGGTGCCTGCCTTCATGTTATGTCCATATATCAGTACATTATCTGAAGGTTTCAGGCAATCGGAGCCTTTTCCTAAGAACAAAGTTCCTGATGCACTTTCCTGCTTATCAAAATCTCTTTTAAGATAATATTCTTCATCATCCGGCGTAAACATAACCGGATAATCGATCTTTGTATCCGGAATAGTAAGCCATCCTATAAAATCATGATTTTTCATATATAAATTAGCAAATTTAGACTGCACTGAAACGCCATCTACATCTACAAATTTGAGATAATCATCCTTTGTTTCTTCCTTAGGAGCTTCACCTACTCCTTCAGGAGCAACGCTATGTGAATCTGTATCTATCATGCCTTTCAGATCTTCAAACTTACTTTCCGCCTTACTTATCCTTATGTAATATACACCAAGATAGGTCGCCGAGCCCAGGAAACAAACCACGAAGATAGCAAGCAGAATATTTGTAATCATATTAGATATTCTTTTTTTATTCTGCTTTTTTCTTTTCTTCTCTATATATTCCTTAGTACTGATTTGCTTTTTTTCTATCTCCCGGTCCCACTTCTCGATTTCTTCGTCCAACCGCTCACCAGAAGCAGACTCAGAACCATCTGTTTCTTCTTCATCAGAAGCTTTGGTCTTATATATAGGAGCATCAGGATTATATATGGGCGGTTCAGATGTAGCCGGACTTATGTCATTTCCGTCAGCAGAAACTCCATATCTGTTCAGAATTTCAGCTAATTCATCGTCATTCATATTAAATCTATCCATTTTCTAATATCTCTTTCTATCCCAGAGTTTCTTTCTTTTTAACTCAAGATATTCACTATAAGCCTGTTCAAGCATCTGTTTCTCATTAGGAAATTTAAGAAGATGATATGCCTCATGATATTTGTAATACCCTGAATCACAGAAGAATTCTTCTCTTTGAGGCTTACTGTAAAAGCTGTCTGACATCATCAGATACCAATGAACATTTTTACTAACCACATCAGTATATGTACTGAATGTATAACTTGTTTTACCTATATATTTTATAATAGTGGCATCAACGCCAGATTCTTCCTTTACCTCTCTTAACGCTGTCTCTGTATGCTGTTCTCCATCTTCTACCGTACCTTTAGGCAGAACCCAGCCTTCATATCTGTTTTTATAATTCTTATACAAAAGAAGAATCTTCCCTCTGAAAATAACCACACCGCCACAACTGGTTGCTTCGATCACTGCAATCCCTCCTATCTAATTGGGGTGTATATTCTATTCACAGCAGGTGAATAGTAACTCTCATGTCGGCAACTACCTCATGCCAACAACTGTATTCAGTATGATAACAATTATCTATATTAAAATCAAGTTACTTTGTTTTTTCACTTATTTCATAGTATCTGTCCATAATCTGTGAAGCGACACTCGTTCCTGATATCTGATTAGTAGTATAATCTTCAACTATGACACTCACTACTATGTCAGGATCATCCCCTCCTGTAAATCCAACAAACCATGAATTACAATTACCATTGTTATCATATTCTGCCGTTCCCGTTTTTCCTGCTACAGGATATGATTTATATGCCATATATTCAGAAGCAGTTCCCTCGGAGCATACCGCTTCAAGCATAGGAATTATATCCTTTGCCAGTTCCGGTTCCAGAACCTGTCCGTAACTCTTAACAGGTACTTTCTCTATAAGAGCATCATTTACACTTCTTATTTCTGTAACTACACGTGGCTTCATCATAACACCACCATTGGCAATAGCATCCATTATCAGAGCGTTATGAAGAGGAGTGATAAGGGTATCTCCCTGACCTATAACTGTCTGTGGTATCTCAGAATCGTCACTATCCTTATCCAGCACAAACTGCGACATTGAATAACCATAATCGTAAGGAAGCTTCTTATTAAACAAAAGATCCTCTGCAAGACTGTGAAGCTTTCCTATATCAATCTCATTTGAACCTATATTTGCAAAGCTGGTATTACATGATTTTGCAAGCGAACCTTTAAGATCGAGTGTACCATGCTCTGTGCTGTTACTGCATCTGATAGACACACTGTTAAAGATATCAGAACCATAACAGTCATGAGTATAATCTTCATAATCCTTATGTTCACGCATATATTCAAGCGCTGTTACAACCTTAAATGTAGAGCCCGGCGCATACATACCCTGAGTACACCTGTTAAGAAGAACTGTGCTTGAGCTGCCTTCATCAGAGTGAACATTTTCCCATACACTGTCTATATCATTAGGATCAAATGTAGGACTGGAATACATAACAAGTATATCACCGGTATCCGCATCCATAACAACAACCGCACCATTAGCTCCACCAAGAGCGTCAGCAGCTGCCTGAGTCAGCTCACAGTTATAGGTAGTATAAACATTATCACCATCATGCTTTTCATCATTGAGATCATCAAATATTTTGCTTACGATATTGGAATGAGAACGCATCAGCTGAAAGTTGTACTCCAGCTCTATCCCATCTCCACCATAAGAATTATAACCTACAGTATGAGCAAACAGACTTCCATAAGGGTAATATCTCTTATCATTTCCTTCATCGTCAGTCTTAGTTTCTGCAAGAACAACATCATCGCCACTGATAATCTCACCTCTTGTAACGAACTTATCGAAGCTGCTCTGCCTTTTATTATGAGAATCAGCAACAACTCTGTCAGCATCATGCACCATGAAATAAATGACATATCCAAAAAGTGCCATAAATGTAATCACCATAATATATGTCATAAAAACAATAGGACGATTCTTAGCCTTATTCTTATTTGACCGTTCTGCTTCCCTTTCGAGAAATTCCTTCATCTGCGGCGAAATGTATTCTTTCTTTTCTTTCGATATGCTGTCTTTCTTTTTCAACATTATCTGCCTCTTCACTTACTAAAATATATGTATACTGAACTATAGAAAACATAATAAGTGTGCTGAGTACACTGCTCACACCATAACTGATGAGGGGCAAGGTGACTCCTGTAGATGGAATAAACTTAGTTACTCCACCGATATTAAGAAATACCTGGAATATATAACATATAGCTATTCCAAAGGTAACATATTTGTAAAATGGATTCTTACATTTCATAGCTATATTCTGCATAGCTATAAAGCTGCTGAGATATATAAGTATAAGTGCAAGACCAAATATCACTCCCAGTTCTTCGGAGATAGCCGAGAATACAAAATCACTCTCAGCAACCGGAATAATATAAGGCATTCCTCTTCCAAGTCCTGTTCCGGCAAAACCACCGGTACCTAAAGCAAAAAGGGATTCAGATATCTGATAGCCTTCAGAATCTATATATTTGAATGGTTCCTTCCATGCCGTTATCCTGACCATGATATGCGAGAAAAGACTATTCTTAAATAATACATATCCCGCAAAGCATGCAAACACAAAAAGTCCAATTCCAAGCAGCATAAACGACGGTCTTGATGTAGCCAGATAAACCATCATAAAGTAACAGATATAGAAAAGCAGAACCGCTCCAAAGTCCTTTTCTGCCACAAGTACCAGCATAAATGTTGCAGCAATCATAGCATTTATCACAAGTTCCTTCAGAGTATTCACCTTCACAAGAGAACTAGCCACAAAGAATATAAATATTATCTTTACAAATTCCATCGGCTGAAGCGAGAAACCGGCTATCTCAATCCAGTTCCTGGAACCATATATTTCCTTTCCTACTCCCGGAATAAAAACAGAAGCCAGGAATATGATTCCAAAAATACCATAGAAGGTACTCCAATTCTTGACATTTTTCAGCTTTGAAAGAATCAAAGGAATAAAAAGTGTAATGACCAGTCCTACAGAAGCAAGAATAAACTGCCTTATAGCCAGTTTAGGACTGAGTCTTAGAAGAATTGTGTAACCTATCAGCATAAGAAATGCCACATTATTTGTCAGCAATCTGGATGACTTCTTATAAACATTTCTGAATGTCACTATATAAACAACAGCAATCAGAATCTCTATAAAATAATATAATATTATCTTTGATTCCTGCATATTTATAAGCAGCATTACATGACACAGAAAATGTATCATGAATATATAAAAAATCTGTTTATTTAGATTTGATGTCCTCTTCTCTCTGTCCTTCGCCGTAAAGTATGTAAAACACTTTATGGTATATAATGTCATAAAGATAAGAACCAGATATTTTGAAATCATGCAAACCAGATTCTGCATTGTTATATACCTTTCACATAATGACCAATAGTAAATCTATTATTTTTAATATATTCAGGGGATGTTTTAAATACATCTAAAACTTCGTCATAGTCTTCTATGGTAAAATCGTATTTTAGTATCTGATTTTCCGATTCATAATCCATAAGACTGAGCGGTTTTGAATCATATAAAACCGTATAATGAGATACGTCAGAATATCTGAGATGATAAACACTTCCCCTTCCATCATCCAATGTATCAAGTTCCCTGTCCAGAGCATCTGTGACCATAAGAGGAATCCTTCCATACACCGGTCTTATCAGATTAACATGCTCCGGATACAATATGGCATCATTCGTTCTTCCTGATATCTCATATGAAGCTTCCAGATACAGCCTTACTCCATAATCCTTAAATAAGCCTGATAAGAAGCTCACCGCATACGAATTATAAGCATAGATAGAATGTGCCAGAATAACTGTATTTACTTTAATATTATCTGACGAAATCACATCTTCTTTAAAATATGACTTATAATACGATAAAAGTCCGGCCAGATCATCTATACATCTTATGTAAACCCCATCAAAGGTATTTCCATATTTTCTTATAATATCATTTACGCTGTAATCTCCCCTGTTAACATACGGAAAAGCAAGTACTTTCTTCACACCAGACAGAGAAGAATCAGATATATCATCCTTACTTATCATACCCTTACATAACATTTCCATATCAAGATACATATAGTCCGCTGTAAGAGCTTTCCTTATAACAGCCGTCTTTAGTGCCTCAAGCTGTTCTTTGTCAGCTACAGACACGTGGATTTCTCTGAAGTTTTCTTCGTTTATATCTGTGCCATCAGCCACTGATATATTATCATTTGGGGTACTGTCATCTCTGAACTTACTATAATCAGACTTTCTACCGAGAGACTTATATTTCTTATCAGCCAGTTTCTCCAGTGCCTCTCTTCTAAGCTTCTTTAAGGCTGACGCCGGAACAAAGATATCACTGTCCAGTTTTGCTTCGAATCTCTTTATGAAAAAATACGAATCGCCAAGCTTCGTAAGCTTTGACCTTAGTACCTCTTCAGTAACAGGATTAGATACTGCTTCCTGCACTGTATCACCCTCTACTGTAATAAAGCATGACGGATTATCAGAATACGAAACTGTTAATTGTATTTTATCACCCTTCTTAAGTCTGCATGTCATATCTACAGATACTTTTCGCGGATTATTTATTAACTCTGTCAGTTCCTCTGTCAGAGCCTTGTTTCTCGTCCTGTATATGCAGGTATTATTTCTTATCCTCCTGGTATCCGGAGCAGGAAGACTTACCAATTCATCTTTTCTTATATTTCTTCCCGATGTAATGGCAACAGCTTCCTTTGTATCGATAAGAAGTTCATCACCTTTATTAATATCGACCACCGCTTTAAATGTTACCTTACCTCCATTTACAGCAGATACCTTACCTACATATACACCTCTTCTTCCGGGTTCTGAAGTATCTATCAGTGATGTACTTCTCTTCTTATCATGCGCTTTAGTATTATCTATCATCAGATATCCAGATGTAAAACCACCTCTGTTAAAAACATCCAGAAGTCTCTTTTCATATCTGTCAGCCTTATCAGCAGAAAAGCATCCATTTACATAGTCATCAACAAGCTCCTTATAAGCAGAAACTGCTGATGCTACATAATACTCATTTTTCATTCTGCCCTCTATCTTCAGACTGTCTATACCTATATCAACCAGCTGAGGAATGAACTTAAGCGTACACATATCCCTCATAGACAGCTTATAAGAGCCATTATACTTCTTTCTGCATGGCTGGGCACAGCAGCCTCTATTTCCGCTCCTTCCGCCGGCCATTGAGCTCATAAGGCATCTTCCGCTGTAGCAGACACACATAGCTCCATGTACAAAAGCTTCCAGTTCTATATCAGCTTCTTCTTTTATTCTTCTAAGCTCATCCAAAGTCATTTCCCTTGCTGCAACTATTCTGGATGCACCTTTTTCTTTTGCAAATAATGCACCCTCAGGAGTAAGTATATTCATCTGGGTGCTTGTATGAATAGGGAGTGAAGGAAAATGCGTTTTTACAAAATCCATTATTCCAAGATCCTGTACCAGAACACTATCCAGCCCAGCTTCATATAATGGAATAAGCATTTCGTAAAGACTCCTGAATTCAGAGTCTTTAATAAGAGTATTGATGGTAAGATACACCTTTACATCATGAAGATGTGCAAGATATATGGCATCAAGAAGCTCTTCACCGGTAAAATTACCGGCAAACGCTCTTGCGCCAAAAGAATTCCCCGCTAGATAACATGCATCAGCTCCGGCAGCTATCGCTGCCTTAAGAGCATCCATATTACCTGACGGGGCTAAGATTTCGGGCTTATTTGTTTGCATTATTTTTATCCCTTTCAGCTTCAAGCTGAACTACTTTTTTCTGGAGCTGATTAACCTGCTCCTTATACTCCTCAACAAGTTTAAGAGCTGCTTCATGCTTTATCTGAGCTTCTATAACTTCATGTCTCAGCTCATACAACTGCTGTTCCTTGTCACTGTTATCTCCGAATATCTCATCTGCTTTTGTTTTAGCTTTAAAATAATCATCAGCTATATTTAGTGCAAGAAGTATTCCCTGATACTCTACGTTCATTCTCCTGTATTCTTCAGAAGTCTTACACTCAGCTATCTTTCCATTTATGTAGGTTGCTACATTCTGCAGATATTCTTCACCCTCATAACCGCTCAATGTATAAACCTTATTGTTTATCACTACAGGTATATCTATCTTTGACTGTCCCATATCTTACCTCACTCTTTATCGATATTAAAATGACTGTATGTTTTATCAGTAACCATTCTGCCTCTCGGAGTCCTGTTAATCAGACCATTCTTTATAAGATATGGTTCATAAACATCCTCTATAGTACCTGCATCTTCGCCTATCGCAGCAGCCAGTACTTCCAGACCTACAGGTCCGCCTCCGAAATTATTAATTATAGTCATAAGAATGTTTCGATCAGTATCATCCAGACCAAAGCTGTCAACATCCAGTCTGTTCAGCGCTTCCTGAGCAACATTATAATCTATTATTCCGGCATGTTCAACCTCAGCAAAGTCTCTTACTCTCTTAAGAAGTCTGTTGGCAAGTCTCGGTGTACCTCTCGAACGCTTTGCTATCTCTAAAGCGCCTTCATCATTAATTTTAATTCCAAGTACTCCTGCAGATCTTATGATAATAGTCATAAGTTCAGTAACATTATAGAATTCAAGCCTGTTGACAACACCAAATCTGTCTCTGAGTGGTGCCGAAAGCATACCGGCTCTTGTCGTCGCTCCAATAAGAGTAAATTTCGGCAGATCCAGTCTCAATGATTTTGACTGTTCGCCCTTTCCTATAATGATATCTATGGCAAAGTCTTCCATTGCAGGATACAGTACTTCTTCAACCTGTTTATTAAGTCGATGTATCTCGTCTATAAAAAGCACATCTCCTTCAGAAAGCTGACTAAGAATTGCAGCAAGCTCACCAGGTTTCTCTATAGCAGGACCGGAAGTAACTTTAATATTTACACCCATTTCCTCAGAAACTATAGTTGCGAGCGTTGTCTTACCCAGTCCCGGAGGACCATAAAGCAGTACATGATCAAGAGTTTCATGTCTCTTCTTTGCAGCCTTTATAAATACTCCAAGATTCTTCTTAACCTTAGTCTGTCCTATATATTCATCAAGACTTCTGGGACGAAGTGTCTTTTCAATATTGCTATCTTCCGGAGTTATATCCGTAGTTATGATTCTATTCTTCATGTATCCTACATCCTTTTGAGAGCAGCTTTGATGATATCTTCAACTTTCATATCCTCTGCTCCTTCAATAGATCTTACTGTCTTCATTGCTTCAGAGCTCGAATAACCAAGTGCACCTAATGCCTCTACCGCCTCCATTACTGCGCCTTCACTTCTGAAAGTGCTTCTGGATACAGATGAATCTGTATCAAAGATACTGTCTTCAAGACTTACACTGTCTCTAAGCTCCAAAACAACTTTCTGAGCTGTCTTGGCACCGATTCCATTTGCTTTTGATATCGCCTTTGAATCGCCGGCAATTATAGCTGCAACCAGATTGTCAGGACCAAGCTCATTTAGTATAGAAAGGGCTCCTTTAGGACCAACACCGCTAACTGACAGTAGCTGTTTAAAGAGAGTTTTTTCCTGCGATGAAAGAAAGCCAAAAAGCCTCATAGAGTCTTCTTTTACATCCATATAGGTTATGATCTTTACTTCATCATGGAGCGGAGGAAGTTCCTGAATCACATAGCTTCCGGTAAGTATCTCATATCCTACGCCATCCGCTTCCACAACAATGGAATCTATCCCCTTTTCTTCCAAAGTACCCTTTATATATGCAATCATTTTTATTCCTCTATCCACCTAACAAAAGGGTGCTACAAATGCATTGCAGCACCCTCATCATTTCTTAACTTAATCTTTTTACAGGAACTCGAAGTCTTCTGCTTCTCCTTCCTCTCCATCTCCAATCATAACTTTGTTTGGTTTTCTGTTATCCTCTATCTCTCCAACAAAAACATCATCGTCGCCATCACCGAATACCTGTGAATCTGACTGCTGGAAGAACTTAGATGTAGCAGAATTTCCAGAAGCAGAATCTTTCTTTGCTTCTTCTAATGAAATATCATCAAAACCGGCACCTGATGCTTCACCAGCTACTCCGGCAATCTTATCTCCTTCTGTCTTAGCTGCATTAATTATATCAGCAGCTGTCTTACGAGCTTCACTAATGATTCTTTCCTTCTCAGCTTCTGCAGCACTTGTATCAACAGTGCCACCAGCTTTATTCTCAAGCTCAAAAAGTTTAACACGATTCTCTTCTATAACCCTATTCAGCTTATCCTGTTCTTCACGTAACTTCTTATTCTCTGTGAAAAGTTCATCGTAAGCTCTGTAAACTGTATCTACATACTGATCTACTTCACTCTTTTTGTAACCAAAAAGACCTGTTCCAAAGCTTTGTGACTTAATATCCATTGGTTGCATCATAGTATACATCACCCTCCAAAACATATTTCTGCATCGTACTAAAACGGTATCGGATGCAATACATGTATAAATTATAACATATTTTCAATCAGTTTCAACATAAAAAATCAATATTTTCTCTTGAAATGTTACTATTCACAGTTAACTCAAAAAGCATTCTTAAGTTCACATCGAATATGGCTTATTCTTAAGCAAGCTTAAATAAGCCTAATATTCGATGTTCTATTGCCTCCTTCGGAGGCACTGAATCATGCTTTTTGAGTTCCTGCTTCACAGGTATCATGAGATAAGTAAACAAAAAAGTGCCTGCAAGCAGTCATTTTTGTTACTTATCTCATGAACTGTGAATAGTAACCTTGAAATGCATTATATCACATATCATTTTACTCATATATTCTTTGATATGCGCTGATTCGCCCATAAATGAATTATCAAGCATTATGTATGACTCTTTGCTCTTAGGACGTTCCCTGTACAGAGGAATACTGTCATCAAGATTCTTGGGAGCCTGAATGAAATAACCGTTAACCGTATCCATCCCATCCTTAACAGTCGCACCATAGTAATAATTCATAACGCCTGAATATATCGGTGTT
The DNA here is from genome assembly GCA_003520205.1 of Lachnospiraceae bacterium. Classification (GTDB taxonomy): domain Bacteria; phylum Bacillota; class Clostridia; order Lachnospirales; family Lachnospiraceae; genus Eubacterium_Q. Next base: position 2,792 of record DOVG01000007.1, on the reverse strand, counting down.
CTAAGTGTTATATTTTCACCCTCTGCATCAAGATACATCTTATCCATTGATGTACAAACCGGTTTTGCAAGAGGGCTTTCTGCCTTAGCCTTTATAACAAGTTCCAGACGTCCATCAGGATTAACCGTTCTTGTTCCTATATCTGTAACTAAAAAGTCTCCACGGCACATTTTATCCAGACCAAGCATACAGGTTATATAGATCATTCCTTCCATATCATCCCTGTTATGCTGCAGCACGAGACGTCTGCTCCTTTCATCTCCTGCCGACAGATATCCAAGGTATACATCTATAAGCTGACCACCATTATACATATCAACTCTGTTAAGTCCGATATACTTTTCTATGGTTTTCTGTTTAAGATTCGGAAGACCAAGAGCAAATTTGTAAGGTCTTATGTCCTTTAATATATCAAAGCTTTTTGTATCTCTAAAATGATTCGTAAGACTTATATGAAAAGCCTTTTCTATGGACTGTGTCCTTTTCTCTATATAAGGAATATCAAAAGTTTCTCCATTAAAGGAAATAAGAACATCCATATCCTCCAGGATACTGTGAAGCGTTCTTATCATTTCAGGTTCTGATTTACCATCATCATTGAATAGCTGAAGTATCTGCCAGCACCCATCCTTAAATGTATTTATTCCGATAAGATATGTAAAAGACTTTAGCGGAGAAAGGCCTGTAGTCTCTATATCAAACATACATACCTTCTTATCTCCAAAGAAAGAACTGGCAAGGTCGTAAGCCTTAACCTTCTCATATGGTACTATCTCGACTATTTTTTCCATAACATCTGTCTCATTTTTCTTATATCACTATGCCTATGTTTCAAAAAAAGAGAAATTACCAAAGTAATTTCCCTTTCATATCGTAGTGGAGCAGAGGGGAATCGAACCCCTGTCCGAAAGCTCTTTCACTACAACCTCTCCCATCACAGTAAGTGTTTTAACATTCCCTACATTATACGCCCACTCACAGGCTTATAAATTCGGTAGCTTGTAATTCTTCCCATGTCTACAAGCTTTGACAAGGAAGTGCTCCGCCAGTTCGATGCCAGACTCATACGCAGCGGATGACGCATGGCTGACAGCTGCACTTAGGCAGCGAGTGCTAATTTATTATCAGCGTTTATTTTTTTAGATGTTTTTACGAGGTCACCTACCTCGGATGGCTGTCATAGCTTCTAAACCCCCGTCGAAACCTTTACTACCCCAGCAGCTTTATTCCTCAACTTCGATTTAATCCTCGTCGAGTTCTATAACTTCGTCATCTGCACTTTCTTCATCAGCTTCAGTAGCTGAAGCATCACTGGCAGTTGCTACGCTTGCAAAAAGGTCTGAATACTCGCCTGCCCACTTCTTATCGAACCACGCATCATATTCATCTTTCTTAATAGTTGCATTTCTTGCTTCTGCAGCTTTCTGCTCTTTGTAGATATATTTACCAAGAGGAATACCTACTATAGCACCAATACCCAAAGCCACGACAAAGATTGCTACAGCTTTCTTTATCTTATTAAGCTTCATAGTCCTGGATCTGTTCTTTTTTTCTTTTTTATACTTGTCTACCTTTGCCTGACTCATTATTAGTCACCTCTTATTGATATTGAGTTAAAACAGCTTCAAAGAGCATTACTTTAACTGCTATATGATATACCATATAGCACTGTAAAATCAACCCTTTTTATATTTTTTTAAACCTATTATTCTGAACAGCTTCCATTTACGGATTATCTTAAACTGATTTTGAAATCTCTTTCCGCTTCACGTCTTTGATCGTTCTTTGCAAGGCTTTCTCTCTTATCATACAGCTTCTTACCTCTTGCAAGACCTATCTCTACTTTTACAAGACTTTTACTAAAGTAAACCTTGAGAGGAACAATGGTGTATCCCTTTTCCTTAGTACGGCCAATAAGCTTATTTATCTCACCCTTATGAAGCAGAAGCTTTCTTTTTCTAAGAGGGTCCTTATTGAATATATTTCCTTTCTCATAAGGATTAATATGCATATGGATTATGTAAACCTCTCCATTGTCAATATTGATATATGACTCCTTTATGCTGCAGTTGCCTTGTCTGAGGGACTTAACTTCAGTACCAACCAGCTCTATACCTGCCTCAAAAGTCTCATCAATAAAATAATCGTGATAAGCCTTTTTATTATTAGCTATCAGTTTTATTCCACTATCTTTTGCCATTTTCCCAACCTCTGATAATACGCTTGCCAAATCATACGTTAGACTTATTTCTCTACGAAAACAAAATCAATCACGCGGTCTATCTTATCTGCATTTACTACTTTAACTTTACATTTGTCTCCAAGCTTCAGTACTTTACCCGTCGATTTGCCTATCATTTCATACTTATCTTCATAATATGTATAGTAGTCATCCGTAAGCTCGGACACCTTAACTGCCCCCTCTACAGTAGACGGCAGTTCTACAAATATATTCTGATTTGTAAACCCTGATATGATACCCTCAAATTCCTCTCCTATATGATTCATCATATATTCGATCTGTTTGAGTCTGACAACGTCTCTTTCAGCATCTACGGCTCTTCTTTCCTTTTCAGAATTATCCAGTGAAACAACCGGAAGTATCTTTGCATAGTGCCTTGTTCTCGACTCATCCAGCCTTCCATTTATGCTGTCTTTGATAATTCTGTGTATCTGCAGATCAGGATATCTTCTGATAGGAGATGTGAAATGACAATAATATTTGCATGCCAGTCCAAAATGTCCTATACATTCTGTTCCATACCTAGCCTGCTGCATGGAACGAAGTGTCA
>DOVG01000264.1 GCA_003520205.1 Lachnospiraceae bacterium | reverse complement strand
CGCTGCTCCATGCCAGTGCTTCACTTCCGCAGGAATGTTTATGACTTTTCCCGGCGTCATTTCTATAGCTTTCTTACCCCATTCCTGATAATATCCTCTTCCACCTATGCAAATCAGCATCTGTCCTCCACCATTCTTTGCATGATGAATGTGCCAGTTATTTCTACATCCCGGCTCAAAGGTTACATTAAATACAGGTACCTGTTCAGTAGATACAGGAGCAAGATAGCTCTGTCCAACAAAGAACTCTCCGTAGGGATTTGCTTCACCTATCGGGAAACAAATTGTATTCTGATATCTGTCCTTTTCTGTAATCTCGGGAACATCCTCGTTCCATACCTCTTTAGCCAAGCGAAATACTGCCCAGCCCTTCGGCCATCCTACATACATGGTGGCATGTGTTATGATTGATGCTATCTCTTCCTTAGTAACTCCATGATTTTTTGCGTTCTGCAGATGATATATCAGAGAAGAGTCCGTAATTCCGGAAGCCATAAGTGAAACCACCGTAATAATGCATTTTGTTTTTACATCAATAGCTTCCTCGTTCCATACCTCACCAAAGAGTACATCATCATTCAGATGCGCAAACATCGGTGCAAATTCTCCAAGCTGATTTCTTCCTGCTGTTTGTACTATTCTCTCGCTCATTTTATATTCCTCCCAATCGTCTGATAAATACACGGTTTTTGTGTAGAAATTGTTCTGACTTCGTGTCAAAATAAATTATACTTGTATACTGACACCGTGTCAAGATATATTTTCAAAAAATCACCTTATCATATCAGTTTGTACATTTAAAATAAACTTTAAACCAAATAAGAGCGCACTTTTATTGCGAGTGCGCTCTCATTTGGTTAGTTCTCATAATTTTATTATCCTTCACTACTTTGTATTGTATATACAACATCCTTTGCTTCATCGTGATTTCTGAAAATAACCACCATGAGAAGTATTATAACCGGGACTGCTACAAATAATGCTATATCGAAAAATGTCTCAGTAGCAAAGTTGGAAAGTCTTGTATAATTTACAAGAGTTGATGTTCCATTAAGAAACATATGAGCTGCGATTGTAGGAAGAATCGAGCCACTCTTATGGTAGATATATGAAAGGAACAGACCTACAACTGTTGCATAGCATACCCAGATCACCTGTCCATGCATAAGTCCAAATACTACTGATGAAATAAGCATTGCAAGACCTACGGGCATAGCCTTCTTTAATCTATCGAAAAGAAGTCCTCTGAAAAAAATTTCTTCAATAATTGGTGCTGCAAAAATATTTCCCATAATTGCCAGTATAGCACTCTGTGTAAAAAGTCCGCTTGCTGATTCAGAATATGAATTTAACATATTATCTGATAAAGGTAAATTTATAAGAACACCAACTACCAGAATATACATTGCTGTACCAATACCAGCTCCGGCAATTACATTTTTTGAAGAAACAGGCTTTAGATTAATCTTTTCAAACATTTTTTCATGTCTTAGCTTATACATTATTGCAATCACAAGAAGTGCTAAAATAGCTGAAACTATAACTACAAGTCCCATGTTATTCTGGATGGAATCCCTGACATAGTCCATCGTATTACTGCCAGATACCATACCTTCTTTTCCTGCTTTATATCCGGCATATATTCCAAAGCCTATGCTGCACATGAGTGAGCCAGCCACCTGACTTGCTAAGTAGATTCCGAAATAGCCAAATCCTCTTCCAATATTTTTAAATCTTTCTTTCATTTTTTTACCTCCCGGTTATCTATTGTTTATGAAAAGTTTTTTCCTTGCTTCGATAAATAGATAATACTCCGAAAGGTTATTCATTTGTCTGATTACGTTGTGAATGGTAAATTCCGTGTCGCAAAATGCATATTAGTGATAAGTGAATCGTCTTCTACATCATCTCTGCATGATATCCCAGACTTTCAATGGCTCTGGTCAACTCTTCATCTGGAATATCCTTTCCAAGTTGAACAGTTGCTGTCTTCTTTTCAATATTTACTTTAGCATTTACTCCATCCATCTCATTCAGCTTATTCTGAACCCTTATCCGGCAATTACTACATCTCATGCCTTCGACACGAATGACTTTAGTAGCAATGACCTTATCAAGCTTCTTCGGCTTTACGGTCTTTTCTGAACTGCCTCCTCCACAGCAGGCCCCCTGACCCTTGAAATGTGGAATCGAATTCTTTATCGCAAAAAAGAGGATTACTACGAGCAATACCACTACAATAACTGTAGATATTGTTGGTGACATTTTATCATCTCCTATAATGAATAAAATTTAGAATTGGTTCGCTGCGTTATATGTATCTAACCACCAATAATAATATATAACCCTATTTTTTGCAAAAAGCAAGTTCCATTTTCCAATATCTTATTTATTTATTCATAAGAGCAATCAGCTTTTCAAAATCATAATCTCTTATAATCTCAGCATCTGAAAGCTTCTCAGCCCCTTCCAGGTTCTTGTCAGTAACAATAACATCAGCTTCTGACATATCATCCACAACCTCTGTTGCCATCATTTCAAAGAAAGAAGCTACATTTATCACGTCTGTCACATTGAAGTAGTCAGTTATGAAACTCATATCCGTAGTTCCAGCAACATTAGCCGAGCTATCTCTAGCCATATTCAGCCATATGAAATCATTTGTTCCAAGATCTACTCCAAACAAATAAGCAAACACGCTGTCTGAATCGATTATAAATGCCGACTTAACAGTCTTAGGCTCATATACCGCACCTGAATCCTCAGTATCTCTAACCATATAACCAGCCTTACAGAGGCACTTATTAAAATGTACTCTGGAATAAACATTATCACAGAATACCAGGTATCTCATATCAGGGTACTCCTTTCTGAACTTCTCAGTATCAATATCAAAGTACTCTGAACCACCATTAAATCCGCTCGTTTCATCTCCCGAGTAAGTTATGGCATCGGACTGCCTTCCTGCCATGGTTCTCCAGGAGAATTCTGTACATTCTCCATTCTTATCTATTCCGAATACGGAAAGATCTATATCATTTACTTTTTCCCAATAAGTAAAGGCACGTAACTTCTTAGCCTCTCCTATATGAATACGTGAGCCTCTTGTAAGCACTCCATATCCTCCTTGAGAAGTATTCTCCTGGATAGGAAGCGCATAATTCTTCATATCAGGATCTATATAAACCTTTCCAAGTCTGTTCTTCAGAACTGCCCTAAGGTTCTTCATTATCCTTTCAGCCAGCATTTCTGCCTGGCCTTCCGTGATGTGAGAACGTCTCTTCTTAGCCTCATCAGGAGTTTCTTTGTGGACTCTAAGCTGATTATACTTTGTGAACTTAAATGTTCTAGCAGCATTCTTTTTTGAATAATCTGCATATTCCATCAGAAGTTGGATAAGAACAATTACATTCCTGGTATCTATACAGTTAACGACATACTCCATATCCTCTACCGCTTTACATCTGCTTAAGATATAGTTCATATTTCTAAGCACTGCAGCAGAACCTTTCCCACTCTTAAGAGCATCTACAGCTTCCTTTATATTCTTATCTGTCATAGCTCTTTCAAAATCAGAAAATACAGAATTATTCTCTCTGCCTCTCATGGCATCCACAAAACTCTGTGCTTCAGGAGTAGTAGCCTTATAATGAATATGATGAAGCAATCCGTTCCACGCCTTCTTCTTTTCGAAGCAGGTTCTGATGTCACATCTGCCTGAACTGAAAAATCTATTTATCAGAGATGTTATAAACTTTCTGTCCTGATTCTTCAGATTAAGCTTATAGATGTTCTTGTTACCATATTCTCTATAATTTAGCTCATCTACGAGCTTTATAACGTCGGAAAGTACAATATAATCTGCAAATCTTGTATCGCGAGTATCAAGCAGAAGCTTCACAGTTGTATTCTTTGATGCTATATCCTGAAGCTTTATGTCATATTCTATGATAAATGACTTAACCAACTCATACTGCTCATCACTTAGTGGTCTAGTGCCTGACAGTAAACCCTGAACCAGTTCAGTAAGAACAGTTACTGCCTCTTCGCCGGTTATGATATTGAAATCCTTTATATCAGCATTTTCCTTAAATGCAGTTCTTTCAAAATTCTCTTCAAAAAGAGAATGACCTGCCTCTGAGAAATTACCAAAACCATATGTAATAGAATAATGAACCATCTGATCAAAGAGAAGCTGATCAGGTGAAAGCCCTCTCACAGTCTGAGGAAAGCCTCTGTAAAATGGCTCCGGTACATTTTCGCCCAGACGCTCCGCAGCAAATCTTATCATATAGTCGTGAACAAGCTTTTCGCCCTTTACTATTCTGATATTAAAGAGGTTTGCCAGAGCAAACAGAGTTTCAAACTGATTTTCAATGACGTCAGCATCACCCTCGCTTACAAGGTAATGTTTTTCAAATAAATAATTCTTGTAAATATTCTTCATTTCTTTTACCTACCTTTCGATATTATGTCACTATTTTTCGGATTCGAACCGACATAACCACCTGTAGAAGTAAGTGACATTAGCTGTGTGTAAGGTAACGATTTGCTTTGCAAACCAAATAAGCTTTTGGCGATATTGGTACATTTCTTGGTGCTCTACCATCTGAGCTACAGCCTCATTTTGAAGCTGACGGGACTCGAACCCGCGACAACCCGATTACAAGTCGATAGAAGTAAATGTACCTAGCTGCCAAGTTAACGTTATTATCAGATTAGTCATCTATCCGGCGCTCTACCACTGAGCTATAGTTTCCTAAGAAACCAGATGGAATCGAACCTTCGACCTCCGGATCCCATAAATGAAGTAAATCTGATTAGCTGTTAATAATACTAAGCTGTCTTACGAATATCTGTATCATTCCGAAATACAAGAATCTCTTCTAAAGATACCTCAAATATTGCAGAAAGAACTACCAGATTATCAATTGTTGGCATCGCCACTCCCTGTTGCCACTTGTAGATAGCCTGTGGCGTACCAAATCCAAAAATATCCTGAAGGTCTCTTACTGTAAGACCTGCCTGCTTACGAAGCAGAGCAATGTTCTTACCAGTACCGACCATGTCTATAACTGGAATCATATCCATCATGTCCTCCCATTCC
>DOVG01000060.1 GCA_003520205.1 Lachnospiraceae bacterium | reverse complement strand
CTGGCTGTGGCACTGGCTCATTTATTAATTCTTCCTGAACTTTTTCCGGCTCTGCTACTGCTTCAGCTTCAGATGCTGTTTCAGTCTCTGGTTCTGCTACAGTTTCCGGATCTGCTTCTTGTTCCGTTACCGCTTCAGCTTCCGGCACTACATTCGGTTCTGCTTCAGTTTCCGGCACTACTTCCGTTACTGCCTCTTGTTCTGCTACCATCTCAGCTTCCGGTTCTGCTACAGTTTCAGTTTCCGGTACTACTTCCGGCTCTGTTACTGCTTCAGCTTCCGGTGCTGTTTCTGTTACAGGCACCTGTTCTTCTATAGTTTCTGACTCTGGCACTTCTGCCTCTTTTGTCACTTCCGAAGTTTCTACTGTCTGGGGCTCCTGTGCATTCTCTGCTGCTATTTCATTTTCAGCTACAGTTGGCTGCACGGTCGGCTGATTCACAGGAGCAGCCGGTCTTAAAGTTATGACCGTTCCCGGAAATAGTCTGTCATTTAAATCTCTAACGAGAGCTATCGCCTCTTCTCTTGTAAGCTTGCTAATTAAAAAATCCGGCAAAGACATTCCTTCCGGAATATCTATAAATAAATTCTCCTGCATAAAAACCTCCCCGTTTTCCCCAAAAGTCTGCAAAATTTATATATTTCTTTTAGACACGTAAAGTTCAGAGCGTTTTCACACCCTGAACTATACCAATTTGATTACTCAATATTTATTAACCTATCTTAAATGTAAAGTCCTCATCACCTAATGTTATCGTGCAATTATTCTTCAGAAGAACTTCATCATCTCCCTCAACAGGCTTCTGATCTACATAAGTATGATTTGTTGATTTATTATCCTTTATATAAAACTGATTACCCTTATGTAGAATTATCGCATGCTGACGGCTTACAGCACCATTGCCTCCGATATGGTAGTCAACCCCTCTGCTTGCCTTTCCTATCTTGAAGACAGGCTTGTTAATAACTATCTTCTCATCAGTATTTACTCTGACGAGATATGGATTAATTACAATTGCGCCTTCTCTACCAAGTATCGTATTATCAATTATTTCTGTCTTGCCCTTTGGCGCTGTCTCTACATTATCTTTATCTTTGGCTGAAGAATCATTGTTCTTGTCATCTTTCTTCTTATCTTTAGACTCTTCTTCTCCTTCAGCTCCTGCCTTTTCATCTTCTTCAGCAATTTCCTCAGCAGCAGCCTTCAGCACAGCTGCTCTGCTGACTCTTACAGGTTTCTGAATTCCTACATTTCTGTCTGCCTGCTTGTTTTCATCTGAATTAACTATATCATTAAGTTTAGATTTTATCTCTTCTATTGATTCAGCTTCTGTCTGAGCTTCTTCTTCGGTAGTGTTTTCTGCAGCAGCTTCCGCCTCATCAAGTTCATCCGAATCATCATCGCCTATTTCAGGAAGCTTTTCATCAGCAGTTCCGAGTTCATCCATGAAGTCCATTGCTTTCTTTTCTTTAACTTCTCCCAGATCTGCGTCACTTACCACCTCTGTTCCATCATCAGTAGAAATGCCTTCTTCAGCAGCATATCCGATTCCGGCATCCTTCATCAATGCTTCAGTGAGACCTATGAGTCCTCTCAGATTAAATCCATTTCCATTTATATATGTAAGAAGTTGTCCTACATAAGCCAGATCCTCTTCTACATTATATACAAATCCTGCCACAAGTTGTCTTACGAAGCTCTTGAATTCACTGGATAAAGAAGCATCACTCTCTACAGGAAGATATAAGAACTGTACTTCCATGCTGTCCGGATCAATATACATAAAGTCTTTATTCAGCAAAATGTATGAAAGCGGAATAGCATGTTCTTTTACACTTATCATTCCGAGAGCAACATTTCTGAGAAGTTTTAGTACTGTTTCTCTGCTCATTACTCCCTGCGAGAAATTCGAAATGCTCATTTTACCTGTTATATCGTATGTCAGGTAATCAAAGTCATCATCCTCTTCATATATAATATCTAATATTTCTGATAAATCATTTTCTTCGCAGTAGTCGAGTACATCTTCGTCTACCTCCATGCCTTCTCCCATAATGTATGTGAGATAACGTTCATGTCCCAGATTCTTTGCTGTAAATCTAAAATATCTCATGTCGCTACACTTCCTCCTGTATATCAATGATATTAAAAATCTTATTCATCCTCTCCGGACTGTGATTCATCAGACTGATCATCTTCATCATCAGTCATTGTATTCTCATGTTCTTCAAGTGTTTCCGTGAAAATGTGTTCACCCTTCTCCTCATCTATAACGTGATAATACATATAGTTAGTCTCTTCCGGCTGCAGAGCAGCTTTTATACATGCAAGACCCGGATTGCAGATAGGTCCTACAGGAAGTCCACTTGAAACATATGTATTATAAGGCGACGAGTAAGACAGTTCATCTTCCATAAGCTCCGGTTTATCATACATACCCTCTGTCATAGGATATAGTATTGTGGAGTCTATCTGAAGCTGTGTATTTGCATCAAGTCTGTTATATATAACTGATGCTATCTTAGGTCGCTCTTCGTCTATTTTTGCTTCTCTTTCTATCATTGAAGCAACTGTCAGTATCTCAAACGAATTATAGCCTTTATCAAGCGCTATGGATTTTAATTCATCTGTATAGTACAGTTCAAATGCATTCAACATCATATATACTATATCGATAGCCTTGGTATTTTTCGTTATATCATAAGTAGCTGGAAATAGATATCCTTCCAGTTTGTATCTGACATTAGCTCCCGAAGGCACATCCTGCAAATACTCAAAGTCATTTGTCGTGATTGATTTTACAGCATTTATAAAATCACTCTTAGAACAAATGTCTTCCTCCTCACACTTGGCAGCTATCATATCAATCGTGTAACCTTCCGGAACAACCAGCTGTTTCACTATCTTAGAATCATCATCTTCCTTAGACATTATCTCCATCATTTCAAGAGTATTCATGCCTTTTCTCAGAGTGAATGTTCCTGCCTGAAGCTTTCCTCTGTATTCAGATTCCTGAAGTCTCTTAACGAACGCCCGTTCAAAACGAATAAGTCCGTTCTTGTGAAGTATCTTCGCCACTTCCTTAACAGAAGAATCTTCCGGAATCTCCACAATCACCTCATCTCCAGGTGCAGAATATGTACTTGTATATTCATCATCATAAGCATTCCTGTAATCATGTATATAGTCAGAAACTACCACAAACAACAGGAACGCGGCCGCTAGACCTATAAAAAACTTTACTGCTTTAACCATGGATGTCATCCTTTTTTGCGATTTGGGTAAACTTCCCCACTTTTACAGATATAGTCTATCATTTTTCCATCAAAATCGCAACTGCCCTTTTTATTCCTTGCAAAATATTCACATTTGCTTTCCAGCCCAAAGACATAAGTCTGTCACTGTTCATAATCTCTGGTGTCTGCTTCGAATAATCTATTTCAACTTCCTTCTCATCTTCCGGATTTGCAAAGCTGAGTGTAAGTCCTTTTTCCGGAAATGCTTCAACAGCCTTCTTTGCGAAATCCCTGATTGTAATATTGCTGCCTTCACTCGCTATGTTGTATGGGAAAAGGTTTTCTCCTTTCAGAAGTACTGTAAGTATAGCTATCGCTGTATCCGTAACATAACAGAAAGATCTGTATGGTGCGCCATTACTTTTAAGAAGGATATTCTCGCCTCTTACAACATTTGCTATAAATTGTGCCCATACCCTGTCATCATCCAGACTTGCCGCTCCATATATATAGCTTGGTCTCACTATCTTAACATTTATTCCATACTGTTTACTGTAGCTTGCAGCCAGAGTTTCCGATGCTCTTTTGCCCATTGCATAGCAATTCTTATATGAATCCGGATTCACATATCCCTGGGTCTCTTCCATAAGCTCATGAGATCCATCTGTTACCAGGCCATATGTCTTAAGGCTTGATACTATAAGAACCTCTGCCTTATTCTGAAGAGCATATCTGAACACCTTATCTGTACCAACCAGATTAGCCCTGATAGTACCAACAGGGTCATTTTCAAAGTGCCAGTTAGACGCCTGCGAAGCCGCATGTATAACATAGTCTGCCATAGGCACAAGATCGAAATCATCACATACATCCTGCTCCACGAGAACCAGATCATCACGCTGCATCAAAGCACCATATTTTTTCTCTGCTCTTTCGATACTTCTAACCAGGCCTATTACCTTTATCCCCGCATCATGGTCATCATTTCTCAGAAGAAGCGCAAGAACAAGATGTGAACTGATAAAACCTGACGCTCCTGTAATGGTAATACTTTTGTTATCAAGCATAGACCAGTCAATCGGAGCTTGTTCTATCTCTTCTATATCATTAAGAAATGTTCCTGATATATTATTTCTTACAAGTAAATCCTGATTCATATATGCCTCCTCTAATCTATCTGTCTATAGTCCTCAAGGAACTCTCTCAGTTTCTCTCCAGCCTCTTTAAGCACCGCCATTTCAGGAAGATAAACAATTCTGAAATGATCCGGTGTCTCATAATGGAAGCCTCCACCATGTGTGAAAAGAATCTTCTTGCTTCTAAGAACATCCAGCGCAAAGCGTTCATCATCATGTATGTTGAATTTCTTAATATCAAGCTTCGGGAAGCAGTAAAATGCCGCTTCAGGCTTTACAACACTGACACCCGGAATATCATTCAGCAGCTTAACTATACATTCTCTCTGTTCATACACTCTTCCTCCCGGTTCTACCAGCTTATCGGTCTCTTCCAGCATTTCAAGCGCCGGTGCTATCAGCGACTGTGCAGGAACATTTGAACAAAGTCTCATGGAAGAAAGAAGCTTGATACCTTCTATATATCCCTTTGCATTTGTCTTGTCTCCGGATATGCTCATCCATCCCACTCTGTATCCGGCTATCAGATGAGACTTAGAAAGTCCGTTAAATGTAATGCACATCAGATCAGGTGCAAGACTCGCTATGGAAATGTGTTTCTTCCCATCCATTACCAGCCTGTCATATATCTCATCAGCAAATAT
>DOVG01000058.1 GCA_003520205.1 Lachnospiraceae bacterium | reverse complement strand
ATACTGAACTTAAGGGTCGTATAGATGCATATTATGATGAATATGGCATTAAGTAGTTATTTTGAAAGGCGGTTACAATATGGAAAAGGTATATAAACTTCTGAAAACTGTTGGTGGTTCTAATATAGCGATAGGTATACTCCTAATTATTATTGGAATTACTCTTGGTATACTGAATATAGTATCAGGTGCGGCTCTTATAAAAAATCGAAAAAATATTTTATTCTAAAAAATATTAGAATCTGAAAAAATCGGTTGACACATTATATATATTGTGGTAATATACCTACTGTTGCGACAGTGCAATACAAAATCTTGCGCGAGTGGCTCAGTGGTGGAGCACCTCCTTGCCAAGGAGGGGGTCGCGGGTTCGAGTCCCGTCTCGCGCTTTTTGTTTTTTGGGGACCTGCATATATTTGCAGGTCTTTATACTTGTAAGGGTATAATAATGAAAGAATTTTATAATAAATTCAAATCAAAACTTGATAAAGCTATCAGAAGATCCTATGATCTTCCTTTATGGAAATGGCTTGTTGTCTGTTTTATCATTTCTATATTAGAAGTGGTATTTCTTGAAATACTGGGACGTAGATCTCTTCTAAGTCCTTTTGTTTTTATCTTTCATAATCCAATTGTATTTTTATATAACATCCTTATAATATTTTTTACCTTGTCGATTGCTCTTCTTTTTAAGAGAAGAGGTTTTGCCATGGGGCTTATATCTTTATTATGGCTTGGTGTTGGAACTATAAACTTTGTTTTACTCGGTTATAGGATTACTCCTTTTTCGGCAATTGATTTTCTGATGTTTTCAGATGTTTTAAGTATGTTTAATATATACTTTAATCTCCCCCAACGTATAGCAATTGTTGTGGCAGGAATAGTATTTATCATTGTGGTAGTTCTGGCTTTTCTTAAAACACCTATCATAAAAGGAAAAGTTAATTACATACAGGGTATAATTGTTGTGCTGGTTTCTTTTACCATGGTTTATATCATGACATATCTGGCTCTGGAAACATCACTTATATCGGATAAATTCACGAATTTAGGTACAGCCTATAAATCCTATGGATTTGTATACTGCTTTTCAAACAGTATTATTGATCAGGGTATCAGTAAACCTGATGACTATAGTGAAGAAACTATAGACAGGATTTTGGTAACCGCTGAAAAAACTAAAAATGATGTTAATCATATAAAGTATCCTTATAAAAATAATGAAAAACAATTGCCTGATATAATATTTATTCAGCTTGAGTCTTTTATAGATATAGGAAGAGTAAATGGTGTTCATACAAGTAAGGAATCAATTCCGAACTTCAAAGAATTTCAGCGTGAATATCCAAGTGGATTTCTGACTGTTCCTGCTATTGGGGCCGGTACAGCAAATACTGAATTTGAAATGCTTACTGGAATGAAGAGCAAGTTGTTTGGAGCCGGTGAGTATCCTTATAAGACAGTATTAACTAATACTCCGTGCGAAAGTATGGCTCAGCTGCTTCTGAGACAAGGCTACGGAACACATGCCATACATAATAATAAGGCTAAGTTTTATTCTAGAGATGAAAGTTATGCGAATCTTGGATTTCAGACATTTACGTCTCTTGAATATATGCTTCATTATGATAAAACTCTGACAGGATGGGCTAAAGATAATTGTCTTCCTGATGAAATTATTAAGGCACTGGATTATGATGAAGAACCTGATCTGGTTTATACAATATCTGTTCAGGGGCATGGAAGATATCCTAAGACTGAACTTAAGAGTATAGAACACGTTAAAGTAACTCTTGATTCAGAAGATCCGGAGCTTACGAATCAGTTCGGTTATTTTGTAAATCAATGTTATGAAATGGATCAGATGATTGGTGAGCTGAAAGAAACTCTTGATAAAAGAGGGCGGGACTATGTGCTTGTTCTTTATGGAGATCATATTCCGAGTCTTACATTTGAGGAAGGACAGTTTAATAAAGGAACTGAATCTCAGACAGAGTATGTAATAGTAAGTAATTTTAATTTGGGACTTGGTGATAAAGATTTATATTCTTATGAAATGTCTGATTATCTTCTTAGAGCTTTAGGCTTTCAGCCTGGACTTATGCAGAATACCCACAGAGCATTCTTTAATGGTGATGCTGTTGC
Organism: Lachnospiraceae bacterium; assembly: GCA_003520205.1. Lineage (GTDB taxonomy): Bacteria > Bacillota > Clostridia > Lachnospirales > Lachnospiraceae > Eubacterium_Q. The sequence goes on along the minus strand of DOVG01000058.1, from coordinate 1,239 downwards.
CGGAAATGCTACATTTAACTGGTGTCTGCATGAACTTCAGTATGATATGTTATATGGAGATGGATATAGTTTTAAATATACTGAACCATATACAAGAACAGATATGCGTTTAGGCTTATATGATATAGAAATGACAGATGTTTCTTATAATTCATCAACAGGTTCCATAATAGTAAGAGGTAATAATTTTACTACATTTTCAAAAATTCTTATAAATGATACCAGAAAAACCACGACTTATGTGGATGAACATACTATTATGATCATACCTGACGAAGTGGAGAATCCTCCTGTCGAAGGAGATGTATTCACCGTTGCGCAGATAGACAAGGATAAGCATGAGCTTAGCAGATCAAATATATTTATATATCACGAATAAGCAAATATTTAATTTTTATATATAGGGAGAAAATTTATGATAAGAGAAAATATCCGAAATGTAGCCATTATTGCCCATGTAGATCATGGTAAAACAACATTGGTAGATGGACTTCTTAAGCAGAGTGGAGTTTTCAGAGAAAATCAGGATGTTGCTGAAAGAGTTATGGACTCAAATGATATCGAAAGAGAACGAGGAATAACTATTCTTTCAAAAAACACAGCAGTAATGTACAACGATATCAAAATCAACATTATCGATACCCCGGGACATGCTGATTTTGGTGGAGAAGTAGAACGAGTTCTTAAGATGGTTGATGGTGTTATACTTGTAGTGGATGCATTTGAAGGACCTATGCCACAAACAAGGTTCGTGCTTCAGAAGGCGCTTCAGCTTGATCTGTCCGTTATTGTTTGTGTAAATAAGATAGACAGAGCAGATGCCCGTCCGGAAGCAGTTGAGGAAGAAGTCCTTGAGCTTCTTATGGATCTCGATGCAAATGATAAGCAGCTTGACTGTCCATTTGTATATGCCTCGGCAAGAGATGGTGTGGCATCATATACACCAGATGAACCGGGTACTGATATGAAGCCTTTATTTGAAACTATCATTAAGTCAATTCCGGCTCCTGAAGGAGATGAGAACAGAGGACTTCAGATGCTTATAAGTACTATTGATTATAATGAGTATACTGGACGTATCGGAGTTGGTAAGATAGATAATGGTTCTATCAAGGTTAATCAGGAAGCTCTTATCGTGAATCATCATGATCCTTCAAGAAAAGAAAAAGTTAAGATCACAAAGCTTTATGAATACGATGGATTATCAAAGGTAGATGTAAGTACAGCTACGGTTGGTTC
>DOVG01000219.1:1740-15563 GCA_003520205.1 Lachnospiraceae bacterium | reverse complement strand
CGTTCATGAACTACAAAATCTCCAACGCCTATCTCATCCAGAGTTTTGAATTTCTCGCCTTCGTATTTCTTAGGAAGACGCTTCTTCTTTCCTTCTCTGTTTTTACCAAAAATCTCTCCCTCTGATATCAGAACCTGCTTTGACTCCGGAATCAGCCATCCTTCAGGAAGATTACCTGTTGTAACCATTACCTCACGTGGTTTTAATTCTCTCTGCTTATTTTCAGAAAAGAATACCGGGATATTCTCATCTATAAAAGAATCCGAAATTCTCTTTGCTCTGGTCTTCGAAGGAGATACTATAATAATCCTGTAATCATCATTTCTCCACTTTAATATATCTTTCTTTAGTCTTTCTGTATTTCCAAGATAGTCCTCAGTTTTTTTAGCTTCTACTCTGATAGATGTTTTCTCATTCCACTCTGTTTCCTTCTTATAGAATTCTGAAAACATGATGAGCTTTTCCCTTGTAAGTCTTGCGACTGTTTCCTCCATAGTATTCAGAACACCTGCCTGACCGGGAAGTATATAGCCGCTTTCTATACGAGCCTGCATGGAAACAGCAAATTCCTTCGAATATCCTGACGCTCTATCCATTACCCTTGAAGGTTCATCTATAAATATCGGTGTCCCTTCAGGCAGATAATCTATAAATGATACTGTTGTTCCGAAGAAATAATCCACAAGATTATCAAGACCGGAGGTAGAATTATATTCGGTAAGTTCCTCCTTTATGTGTTTGATATACGAAGTAAGTCTGGCATAGCTTTCGGTCTGAAAGCTCTTCTTAAAGGCACTTGCTACCTTCTCCCCCTCTTCATCTATCTTCTTGATTCCACGTCTTATCCTGGCCTGACTTAAGACATACTCAGTTGCAGGAAGAATCTCCACACTATCGCACTTCTCAATGGATCTCTGAGAATTCTCGTCAAAGAATCTGATAGAGTCTATCTCATCTCCAAAGAACTCAACACGACAAGGGCACTCTTCTGTAAGTGGGTATATATCAAGTATTCCTCCACGTACAGAAAACTGCCCTCTGCTTTCGACAACAGCCACATTTTCATATCCCAGCATAACAAGCTTTGACTTGATTTCGCTGAGTTCTGCCTCCTGCCCTACTTCGAGAGTAAAGATATGTCTCTTAAAATATATCATATCAGGAAGCTTATCCATCACACCATCTATGGTTGTGATAATAACTGTTCTCTCATTCTTATATATTCGTTTTAAGATTTCCAGTCTCTTTGCTCCGGTCAGATTACCGTGAACATCCGCATAATAGAAAAGTGCATCCTTAGCCGGATACATATATACATCTCTGTCATAAAACTTATAATCCTGATAAAGCTTTTCCGCTCTGGCAGTATCATAAGTAATTATAAGCGAAAATGTACTGTCGCCCCTTACTGTTTCAGCAGCAAGAGGTCTTGCACTTCTGGTTATACCCCAGATATTCGCAGGACAAGAATCTTTCTTAAGAGTACTAAGACTGTTTGATTCCCTGAATGGGGTTTTGAGCGCTTTCATATTTTCCTCATACTTCGGTTTATTACACTCAAGCTATAAATTATTTAACTGTTAATTTGATTTAATTATATATATTCATGGCCTTTTCAGCACCATTACATATTATTTCAGTTGCTGCATCGCGAGCCCTGTCTACAGCATCTCTGATATCAGGTAGTTCTTCCTTAGCCGGTCTTCCCAGTACATAGTCTGCCATATCCCAGCCGGCAGGCTTTTGCCCTATTCCTATCTTGACTCTGTCAAAAGTATCAGTCCCCAGATGTTCTATGATATTTTTTATACCATTATGACCGCCGGCGCTGCCGCGTGTTCTGATACGTATTCTGCCTACCTCAAGGTCTACATCATCATATATAATGATCAGATCCTCTGGACTGCATTTATAGAAATCCATAAGAGCTCTTACTGATTCACCACTAAGATTCATAAAAGTCTGTGGCTGTGCTATAACAACCTTCTCCCCTTCTATAAACCCATGACCTGTAGCAGCCTTACATTCTTTTTTATTTATTGGAATGTTATACTTGTCAGATATGGCTGTCACCGCAGAAAAACCCATGTTGTGACGAGTCCCCGCATATTTGATTCCCGGATTTCCGAGTCCTACTATTATCTTCATAATCTATGCCTTTTATACCGAGCTTTATTCTATAGCAATAGCTAATCTGTATGTTATATGCTACTGCTGTTTACTGAGCATGATTTTCTCTGCTTCAGCAAGCTGTGCTTTTGTATTGACTCCAAGTATCTCATCTACGTCATCTACAGGCATTGCATTTACCTTAAGACCTGTATTCTTAATTATCTGAATAGTATCTGTCAGATAATATTCACCCTGGGAGTTATCATTTGTAAGCTTATCCAGACTGAAGGAAAGTGCTTCAGAATTAAACACATACATTCCTGAATTTATCTCATGCACTTTCAGCTCTTCTTCAGTACAATCCTTATGCTCCGTGATCTTCATAAAGTTTCCTTCACTATCACGAATGATACGTCCATAGCCTGTTGGATCATCTACTATAGCTGAAAGTACAGTAACTCCATTTGACTCATGCTTATGCTTTTCTCTCAGTTTCTTAATAGTTTCAGCAGTAATGAGAGGTGTATCTCCGCAGAGTATTACCGTATCTCCATCATCACCTATCAGATCCTTCGCACATTTAACTGCATGACCTGTTCCCAGCTGCTCTCTCTGTTCAACAAAATCCACTACGTCTACTATCTCTCTCTTAACAAGCTGTCCCTGATAACCTACAATTACGATAACATCTGTAGCTCCTGCATCCTTAGCAGCACTTATTACATAATGTACCATTGTCTGGCCACATACTTTATGAAGAACCTTTGGAAGATCCGACTCCATTCTGGTTCCCTTCCCAGCTGCAAGGATAACTGCCTTAAACTTGTCCATAATAATACAACATCCTCATTTCTTTTTATAATGATGCAGGTGTAAGAAAAACCTTCTGACACCATATGATACAGTTAATAACCGCATGCAAATACACACTATACCACAGAATAGATGAAATATACAAGAAAAAAGCGTATTGTGATAAAGCGCTACAGTAAACTACAATGTGTTTCTGTATTCATCCCAGTATTCACCGATTCTTTCCTGATTAAGATTTTCTCCAATCAGGATGAATAGCTCCTGCCCAACAGCTATAGGACTTATGTTAATCACCTGTGGAGTTGCATTTACTTCAAGCCATTTATCTCCTTCATCCTTTATAAAGCCTTTAAGTCTGATAAGCCGGCCATTTTGACTGTCATCAAATATTCTTTTTATGGTATCCTCCAGTTTATTTACATCTGTTTTAACATGGAAAAAGAATATAGATCTAAAGCTGTTGCTGTCTGTAACCGGAAGCTTTATCATCTCTCCACTGTGATATCCGGAAGTGGAAATCTTCGAAAAGTCCTGATCCGGTACAGCACCTGTCTTCCATATATAGAGATCACTGATTTGTCTAATACACTTAAATTCCTTCAGACAATCATTTACATAATGTTTGGTTATGTTAACTACTTCTGCTTGATCTATCAATTTTATAGCCGCTTTCTCTATTTTGCTAAGTACTACCGTTCCTGCCTTTGCAACCTGCGAAGCTATCAGATATCTTATTTCTATATCATTATTATCAACATTTTCCTTTATATTATTACTCAATTCACTGATATAACCTGCATCCAATATGTTTATTACATTACCCGGCTCATACCAGCGTTCCAACGGTTCTTCATACAGCAGATCGAAGAATTCATCTGCATCGAAGATTCCCGAGGGCTCAACTATTACTCTGGTGTAGCCAGCCATCCCCATGGCAATAAGCTTTGTTTTAAGTCTGCGTCTGGTGCAATCCGGATCACCGCCAATTACCATTTCCAGATGGCACTTATCTCCAAGGGTCTTTTCTAGCAGAAGCCGGTCTACATTTATTGCACCATAATCATTTACGATAATAGCCACACTTTCACCTGCTCTCACCAGATAATCCGCATATTCACTTATAAAAGTAGTTTTACCGGAACCCAAAAAGCCAGTAATAAGATCAATCTTTTTCATTATTTACTCCGCTTTCATGAAAAGAGCTTCCTTTTCCAAGGAAGCCCCATAAATGTTTAAACTTCTATTTCGTATTCTTTAAACAGCTTTTTCTGTAACTCCATATCAGTTGTAGCAGCCTTTAGGTCTTCAAGGCGATTATCCTGAATAAGATGCATATTTAATTCATTAAGCAAATTCATTCCGGAAGTTTTTCCTTCTTCAATTCCTGTCTTTTTTGCAAGATTTGATTCATCTTTTATCCTTACGAATCTCGATAACCGTTTCATCTAACTGTTTGGTAAAATCGTGCTTATTTTATTATATATGGCGCATAATATCAATAATTATTTTATCCAAACCAGCATACTCATCGCATTGGAGCCATCCTCTAAGAAATCACCATTTGCGTGATAGCCCTTATATTTTCCAGTCCCCTTAACTGTAACAGGAATTAGATTCTTCCCTATCGCTTCTTTATAATATGCTTTTCCGTAGGTAATCTTAATAGTTGCCTTTGATGGTATATGAAGAGTTTTTCTTACAACCTTCTCTGTAAGCTTCTTACTATAATATTGAGTTTTACTACTTTTTTTTGTTTTTCTTATAAGTCTTATATGAAGCATATCCATTCTTGGTTGCTGTAAGTGCATTCTTATTCAGTGTTAACCATGATACGGATACTTTTGTCTTATCATACTTTTTCTCTATATTCTCAAATTCTGTCTGTGTAATTGACTTAGCAGCTCCACCATTTTTCTTTGATGAGAACTTACCCCAGTTAGCTTCAATATTTATTACATCCTTAAGTTTCGTTTTTTTCTTTGGAAGCTTACTGTATGTGTGTCCATAAAGTCCTGCGCCACCATAATGCCACGTTTCTATTATTCCCTTCTTATGAAGTTCGATTCCTGCTCTGTCTCCTGTTCCTTCAGCAAGCATTATAGCTTTCTTTTTATATGCATAGACGGCATTTATACAAGTTGTTTTCCTTCCTGCTGAATTAACCGATTTTAGTCCAACAAAAAGCTCGGGAATACCATCACTATTAACGTCCTTTATTGAATATACGGGAGTTACACTTTTAATTGAATTGCTTTTCACACAAACATCAAGCTGAGAACACCATAAACCACTAAGATTCTTCGATGTCTTTACTTCACCATATTTTCCGGCTTTTATTAAGTTATAAGCATCATAATATTTGTTAAGAATTTTATAATATCCTTTTATAGCCTTCTTTTTCTGTGAACTGCTAGCTGCATTACTATCAAAACTAATTGTTGATACAGCCAACATTAATGCTAGCATAGTTACCAGAATTCTTTTAAACATATCTTTCATCTTTCTCTCTCCTCTGCCATTATAATTATAGAATATGCTTTGAGCATAACACCCTATATATTAGTATAAACTTGCCATATATTCATTCTTCCAGAATGAATCATTATCATAATAAGCACAAACTTCATAAGCAGCATATTTATATCCTGTAGCTGGATCTGTATAAATTGAAATACCAACATATTTTGCCCCTACGAGTACAAAATTTGCATAGTGTCCACTACTATTATACCAAGCAGTATAGATACCTTCTGCATCTCGATATCCCCATACAAGATTCTCTGCACGTATACCAAACATTTTTATGCCCGCATCACTATAAGTTGTACTCCACTTTCTACCATCAGGTCTTGTATGTGAGTAATATTCAGAGATTTCTTTTGCACGAATATCAGAAATCGCCTTTATTTTATCATCCATTACTAATTGCTGAAAACCATACTTTTCACGCTCTGCATTTATATATTCAAGGATTTCATTAGCGATTTCATCATCTTCCTTTTGTGGATATGTGATATCATCCACCTCCGGATCTTCCGGAACCTCAGTCTTCGGCTCATATTCCTGTTCTTCTTGCCATGTTGCATACAAAGTTATTGATTTACCTAAATAAGGCGTTTTTATATTATTATTATTTTCATCAAACCATCCTGAAAACGTCGCTTTTTCCACTATCGGCACCGGCAATTCCAAATTGGTAGGATCAGAAATATCATCGCCCAAATAGTTAACTGTCATAGGTTCAATACTAACGCCATATTTATTGTCTACAAAGGTAATAGTATAAGTATGTGGTTCTAAAACCTCACCATCACCTAACCACTTAGCATAAAGTGTCATTGATTTTCCAGTATATGGACTTTCTATTTTATTACCATTGATATCATACCATCCAAGAAATGTATCCTGACTTTGTTTTAATATAGGAAGAACTTCGTTGTCACCAGACACTATATCAGTTCCTTTATATCCAATCTGAAGTGAACTAACTGTCTTATGGTATTTCTCATCAACAAATGAAATAGTAGCTATATAATTATTATTCTTTAAGTCAATAACTTCAACTGAACTATAATCACTATACTCTAGAATTTTTTTCCTTTCATTATAGGTTCTTACCTTATAGTAATATGTATTACCTGGCTCAACACTCTTATCTATCCAGTCAGTAGATGACGCACCAATTTGGGCAACATTTTCAAAATCAACTCCATCTAAGCTTCTATAGATAAAATAAGTCGTCATATATTTTACCGGTGTCAGATTAAGTGTTATTGAATAATTATTTTCTTCAGTTGTATTATCTAATGAAAATACAGGAGTCTCTACGGTTGTTGTCGTATGAACTACAGGTTCTGAAACTGGCGAATAAACCCTTTTAGTACCATTTCCTTTATAAGCCTTTAACGAAAACGAATATTCCGTATTTTGTTTAAAATTATTAAATTTATAACTTGTTTTCTTTCCTGAATTCTGTGTAAATACTTCTTCACTTCCAACGGCAGAATAATCTATTGCATATCCACTCACTCCTTCAACAGCATCCCATGAAACCATCACAGAAAACGGACTAACATCCTCTACTTTTAAACCTGAAGGAATTGGTAAGCTGGTTGTAAATGGTGTAGGAGTTATGATTGACGTAGGAGCTGCCGTTGGTGTTATAGTTGATGTTGGCTCTGCTGTTGGTGTTATAGTTGATGTTGGCTCTGTTATTGGTGTTATGACTACTGTAGGATCTACCGTCGGTGTTTTTGTTGCTGTTGGCTTCATTGTAGATGACGGATCTGTAGCAGGTCTTTCTGTTGATTGAGGGACAGTCGGCTTATCAGTCTTTTTCTTAGCTTTAACCTTTACTTTAATAACTCCCTTCGCTATAAGCCTACCCTTCTTATTATATCCTTTTATTGTAAGCTTAACACTTCCTTTTTTACGTCCTTTAATAGTAATCCTCTTTTTAGAAACCTTTGTCGTAACGTAGTTTTTCTTTGAAGCTTTTACCTTGATTTTATTATATTTACCTTTTGCTTTCACTGTCACACTGTCATCTACGTTCAAAGTAATTATTTTCTTACTTAATGAAATCTTTTTTGTTTTTGCATAAGCTTCATCGCTTGGAATAATACCAATACATGAAACAACCAATAACAATGTCAGAAATATACATATAATTCTACTATTAATCCTCTTCATATTATAGATTCCACCTTTCAATAGGATTGTTTATGTTCCTTCCAATGCTTCGAGTATCCTGTAATATGTCCTCTGTTGTTCCTCAACAGAAACTGTAAATTCTTCTTGTTCCTTTCTCAACAGATACAGAAATACTCGGAACACATCCGTTTCCTTCTTTTCTATATCCATAGGCAAACCTGCCTTTCTTAATACCACTTAGACACAAATCTATATAATCTGAAAGCTCCACCTATAACACCCATAGCGCCTGCTGCTGCAACAGCACCTGTTGCTGCATTTTTCTGAGCATTGTAGGCATCCTTCTGCTGCTGAAGCATTTCCTGACGAAGAGCCTCTTCATCCAGACACTGATAACCCTGATTCAGGTTCATTATCCTTCCAGCTCTTGCAAGTTTCAGCATATAATCAAAACCATCTGCAGTTCTATATTTTTCAGGTATGTTTGAATAATACTGAGCTACATATGCATCCAGCTGCTGCTTTTCATTGAATGATACTTCAAGTTCTGATGCTGCAGTCTGAAGCTTTGACCTTTTCTTTACTGTTTCACTTGGCACAAATCTACGCTTCAGGTATTGTGTTCCAACTATCACACCGGCTACAAGAATTATATCAAGTATGATCTTTAGAACTCCATGAGCTAAAGAACCAATAAACATCAATGTAATCAGAGAAGATACAATCGTTATAATGTTCCACTTTGAATTGATTCCATTAAAACTCGTTTCTGCAGCCTTGTAATTTCTTTCCAGCTGCTGATGTCTGGCATTTACTTCATCTGACTTTCTAAATATTGATGTTGCATAGTCCAAATAATTTATTAGTTCCTGATTGATGCATCCACCCATAATTGCTGCGTTCATAGTTATGTTGTTGTTGTTCATTTCCATTCTTCCATCCTCCTTTTGGATAATCCGGCCTTTTAGGCCTTGTTTTTTGTTCTTATACCCTTAAGACGATGGAAGTTTTGAAAAAGTTTTATAATTTTTGAAATTTTTTATATTTTTTTCTAATTATTTCTCCACCACGACAAATCTTCATTATATTTCTGAGAATTATCAATAACATTTTCATTTTGATAGTCAGTAAGTCCTATAAAGAACCATTGATCGTTTTCCCCAAATATATATGAATTATCAGTCTGCCACAGATATTCTATATCATCACATCCGATTTCTGCTAAATCATTATCAAAACTAGTTTTAATTTCACCAGACCTAGCAAGTTCCAAAGCTTTCGACCCATTGACAGTATAGAAATTGATTTTTTCTAAATCATCATTTTCTATATCATACTTACCTGGAACTGATATACCATTTGTACCACCTTGTTGAATTATTGCTTTGGTTGGAACCAGTCCTTTTTCCGTAATATGGTATAAAACAAATGAATCTATCATACCGTCAAAATATACTCTCAAATAATAATCATTTCCTATCTTCTTTATATCAGCACTATATGATCTATCAATTATGTCTGGATCCTCAGTACATAATCTATCAAGTGTAGCTTCCAACTGTTCAGCATACTCAGAAGGATATGTGTCTTCTCCTATTATTTTTTCAAAATAGTAACTGTATCCATATAAGCCTTGGTCATAAGCACATTTAACTTCTCCGTCAGCCACAATATATAGACTGATATATACTTTTCCATCCTCTACATAAGAGATGAGCATTGCCTCATCAGAATCATTTATATATTTTCCTATACTTGCTGCAAGTATTCCCGACCCTCTGTCAGAAAACTTAACATGATCACCGCCTGTTGGAGTTGCAGCCTTTGCTCCTGTTTCATAGTATCCTTTTTCTTCAACCAAGGACTTTAAACTAGTTTCAAGTATTTCCTTGTTATCAGCAACTTCCTCGGTTGTTTCTTCTTCCGTGACTGCTTCTGTAGTTGTCTGCTCTTCTGTTGTAAGCTCTGCCTCTTCCGTCGTTGCCTCTGTTGTTATTTCTGTTGTAACTTCCTGTTCATTACTATTCTTCATCATATTAACCGACACAACCGTTCCAACTACTACAACTGCTGCTCCGGCTATTCCCATTGCTATTTTTGCCATCACAGGAATTCCCGCTTTTGCTACTGTCGATGCTGTAAGTGTAGCTTTACTTCCTGTAACCGCACCTGCACTTGTTGAACCTGATACCCCTGACGCTGTAGTACTACTCGTTGCAGTACTTGCTGATGCTGAGCTAGTTACTGTTGTCTCACCTGATACTGTACCTGCTGAAGTTGATGCTGTAGTCGTTGTTGCAGTAGTTGTTGAACTCACTACTGCTTCCCCTCCAGTCACAGCTCCAGTAGGTGCCATTCCTGCTGAAGCAGCATTTACTGTTCCAAAACCTGTTACGCCTGCATACTTCGCTTCCAGACGAATAAGATAAAGTAAAAGTGGAAGTGGTGCAAAACTGTAAAGCTTGTAACCCTTCTTTCTGAGTTCTTCTCCTTGAGACTTTATACTCTTTCGTGCATAATTTAGACGAGACTTTACTGTATTCTCAGATACTTCCATGATCTCAGCTATTTCTTTAATACTCATCCCTTGTATATGAAACATGATAAGAGCCATTCTTTGTTCGTCTGACAAATTCTCCATCATTGCATGAACGAGTTCCTTAGTTTCCTTCTGGGTATAAGCCACCTCAGGCTGCCAATTAGGATTATCATCCTCAACCTCATACTCCATGATTTCACCATCAGCATCTTCGACCGCTAGATCCGAAAAATATATATTACCTCTTTCATTTCCCTCAGCATCTTTCCTGTCTCGTTTTCGGATAAAATCTATAGTCGTATTCCAAGCGATTTTATTCAACCACTGTTTAAAGCCTCTTGAATCATTAAGAGTATTTATTTTTTTCATCATTTTTAAGTATGTGTCTTGAATAATATCCTCTATATCCTGATCCTTAATCTTATCAAAAGATTCTATTATATAGAACTTTAAACTTTTATATGTTTTATTATACAGATATTCAAAACCATCATTATCTCCCACCTTAGCAAGTTCTATAGCAGTCTCTATTGAAACAGCTTGCTTTGCTCCGCAAAATGCACAGAAAGCATCTGAACTATCTATTTTTCCTCCACATTTACTGCAATATTTCATCCTGATTCTCTCCCTTACTGCATTTATTAATTCTACGTCATCAAATTACGATACATATTATTAATGTAGATATATGTATCATTTATCCTATTATTTCCAAAAGCTTTCACATCTTCATTTCTGTTATTTACTAGCCACTGTAAACAGTTTTTTAATACATCATACATCTGGGGATTATATACGTCGCTCCCCCTATTAAAAGCATAATTACGAAAATAGTAACAAAGCCCGATAATATATGTATTCCACTCTATTCTTTTTATAATATCGTAATTATCTGCTGCCGGAAGAAGGGAATTCATAATCTTGTAATCCATTTTATCATATGCCAGCCCGAAATTTATAGATGCCTTCATGGCTTCTTCCTTTTTATCAATCCAGAGAGTTTCATATAATACGCCTATATGATGCCAGCTTTTTTCATTTTGGTATTGTATATTAACCATGTGGTACAATCCTTTAAGCGCATAATCAACCTCTGCAATACCTGAAGGATGATCAAACATGGAATCGATCATATCAATTATACTCTCCAAATATGTATAATCATTTGCATATATACAAAGCATCAGAACAGTATATATCTTAATCAATTGATACCCTTTTCTCATATTATCTATCATTTGATAAGCTTCTTCAGGAAGCTTATTTAAATACAGTGCTGAAGAAAGCTTAAAACATTTTTCAAAATCAATAATAAATGCATCTATTTCATCAGCAAGCTTTTTAATAGCACTAAGATTATTAGAATCACAGTAAATATTCTGCCAATTAGCTTCAGTTAATTCTTCATACCTTTCAAGCAATTCCTCTGCCTGATGTATAAAAATCTCATATCCGTTATTATACTTATCTACTGTTTTATTTTTTATATCATTTATAAATCCCATTTTACATCCCTACCTATACATATTCATAACATAATTAGCTGTTCCCTCGATAGATCTGACTATAAACTCAGCTTCCGTCTTTATGCTAAATATTTCTGCATCATAGTCAGTATTAAACCTTGAAAACAGATTATGATGATTACCAAATCCAACTATATATTGATATCCCATGCGAGAAGCCATTGTGCATTCTTTTACACACCTTAGAAATTCATTTTCATTTTTCGCAACACTGCTTGGATCAAAATTATTACCATACTTATTTTTAAAGAAACCTTCAAAATCTATTATAAGCAATGGTCCATTTTCCATTTTGATATTACATATGCAATATTGATCCTGTTCAAATCCGAACCGATCATAAGTAGTATTGGTAACTTGATAATCAGCTTTCGTCTCACAATATAGCTGAAATGGAAGTCCTCTATAATTACCCTTTATCAGAAAGTGATACTTACTCCTCATATCTGACGGTACTTCGGCATCATACTCAGTTATTGCAAAATAATTAGATAAAACACTTGGAATCAGTTCCTTTTTAGCTAACGGTGCAACTTCACCCAAACGAGGATATTTATATATCAAATATGCTCCACCGACTATAATTGCAATATCAATTATATACATAAAGAAATTTCCGGTTTTTTTATATATATCGAGTAATAAGAGAATAATTCCTCCTATAAACATAACTTCTCCTATAGTATTCATCCTCTTGTGCTTTCCTATGCTATTGTACTTTTCCTTTAAAGATGAGCTTTTGTCATTCATGGTTTTCTTCCTTTCTGTATTAATATGAGTTTTTTGTTTCTTATACTCTATATACGAATAAGGATTCAAAAAAGTTTTATAAATGTTTAAATTTTTCAAAAAAATTTAGAAAAAAAATTTTTATAGCAAGATTTTAACAAATAGCACTATCCACATTTAAAGTTTTAAACTTGGGATAGTGCCTTATTGTTTATTATGTATCAATTACTATTTATCTACTTGCTTTTCTTATAAGCTTTATAAGAAGAATAACCATTCTTTGTTGCTGTAAGAGCTTTTTTGTTCAACGTATTCCATGAGATTTTTACCTCGGTTTTCTTATATTTATTATAATACTTTTCATATTCTTCTTTTGTAGATGATTGTGATTTTCCGCTCTTTATAATTTTAGTATATTTTCCGTATGAACAATCAATTGTAATAACGGGTTTTAGCTTTTTTCCTTTCTTTGCAAGCTTTTCATAACTATATCCGGTATGCATTGCTCCATAAAAATCGCCAAACTCAATAATACCTTTTTTATGTATCTTAACTACATGATGACTTCCATCTCCATTTATCAGCTTAACAGCTTTTTTATTAGCAAATGTATAAACACCACCGATATAATCATATTGTGTCCCATATGATTTATATTTAGCACCTATTATTAACTCAGGGATACCATCTGAATTAATATCCTTTATGGAGTATACCGGTTTATAATATTCGGAACTTGATAAACTACTGGAAATAACATCTTTCCAAACTCCATCTATTACATTTGAATTTTTGTATACATATGTACCTTTTTTTACGCTGTTTATTTCCTTACTATACTTACTGAGAATCTTATAATAAGCTTTTATTGCCTTCTTTTGTTGTGAACTACTAGCTGCAAAGCTATCTATATGTACAGTTGAAACAACCAACAATAAAGTAAGTATAGTTATCAGAATCCTTTTGGCTTTCATATTCATATTTGCTCCTTAACTATTTAATAAACATACAATATTAGATATATGAATAGTTTTTTTATATACTTTTATCATTTAACAGAAACATTATATTTTCCAAAACCATCATACATACTGCTTATCGTAATATAATAATTTTTATTATACATCATACATATCGATGTAATAATTATTACAACTACCATCTTTCAAAATCTCGTTGCGTTCTTTTAATCATTTTTATATCCTCCTTGTGAAAGTTTTAATCCTGAAATACTATATAGGATTTTTGATTTACACTTATATAACGAAGCACAGTTCCAAAAAGTTTTAAAATTTTAAAAAAATTTTTTATTTTTTATATTTCAACAAAAAAACATTACACTAATCGCATAACTCGATTAGTGTAATGTTTTATATTAATATCCTGTTAACGATATATATCCTATTATTCCATCACAAAAAGAGGTCTCTTTGCTCTTTGCTCTTTGCTCT
>DOVG01000219.1:511-1658 GCA_003520205.1 Lachnospiraceae bacterium | reverse complement strand
TGCTCTTTGCTCTTTGCTCTTTGCTAAAGATTTTACGACTTCATACATGTTCGTCAACCTCTTAATATCAAATCATTTTGTCCAGTCATCAAATAAATCAAATAACACTATCTATATTTTACCATTAAAATCTCGATACTTCCATATTTTTTCTTTTCATTTTTGACACCCGCGGCGCTCATGTAGTATACTCTGAAACACACATATTTATAATATTGAAAGGATATCTGCGATGTATATAGCTGACAGATGGAAAGATTATGAAGTACTAGACTCCAGTCAGGGCGAAAAGCTGGAACGCTGGGGTAAATATATATTACTCAGACCTGATCCACAGGTCATATGGAATACAAGAAAGACTGCTCCTGAATGGAAAAAACTAAATGGTCACTATCATAGAAGCAAGAAAGGCGGCGGAGAGTGGGAATTCTTTAATCTGCCTCAGGAATGGCAGATACATTATCAGCTTCCTGATGAAGGAATTGTCGGAACCGATACGCTTTCCTTTAATCTGAAACCCTTTGCCTTTAAACATACCGGTCTTTTCCCGGAGCAGGCCGCAAACTGGGACTGGATGTTTAGAATTATTTCTGATGAAGTAAAAAAGGGCCGAGAGATTAAAGTTCTTAATATGTTCGCATATACGGGAGGAGCTACTCTTGCCGCTGCTGCTGCAGGTGCAAAGGTAACTCATGTTGATGCATCAAAAGGCATGGTAACATGGGCAAAAGAAAATGCTGCATCCAGCGGTCTCTCAGAAGCCCCTATCAGATGGCTCGTAGATGACTGCATGAAATTTGTAGAAAGAGAAATACGACGTGGCAACAAATATCACGCTATCATCATGGACCCTCCTTCATATGGAAGAGGTCCTAAGGGAGAACTATGGAAGCTCGAAGACTCTATATATGAGCTTATAGAAAAGACAAATCAGATACTTGCTGATGACGCTGTATCATATCTGATAAATATGTATACTACCGGACTTTCCCCTGCTGTCATGAGCTATATGGTTTCTTCCATAATATGCGATTCTCATGGTGGAAAGGTAGAAGCCGAAGATATCGGACTTCCAGTAAGAGAAAATGGACTGGTACTCCCATGCGGTTCATCCTGCAGATGGAGCAGGTAGTCCCTGTTTACTGAT
>DOVG01000219.1:293-437 GCA_003520205.1 Lachnospiraceae bacterium | reverse complement strand
AAAAAATAAGCTCCTGACGGGACTCCCACCGGTGGCTTCGCCACCTTTCAGGCCGGCTTCGGCTCGAAGAATCCACCGGATTCTTCTCGAACCTCTTCGAGGTTCGGCCTCGCTGTTCGAGTCCCTGTTTACTGATTAAATAAA
>DOVG01000219.1:0-162 GCA_003520205.1 Lachnospiraceae bacterium | reverse complement strand
AAGCTCCTGACGGGACTCGAACCCGTGACCTACTGATTACGAATCAGTTGCGCTACCAACTACGCCACAGAAGCTTGATAATAAGATATATAACTATATCTACAACTCTTGTATTATAGTATAAGATACGCCTTAAATGCAAGGATGATTTTCACATATAAA